>JAIRLM010000032.1 GCA_031259325.1 Puniceicoccales bacterium | reverse complement strand
TGACATGGCTAAGAGGATTCCATGGTCGTCTGACTCGTTTACGTCTGAATCGTTGGTTAAACTTAATCGGGAATTGGAGGATTCGATTAATTGTGATGCTGGGTCGGCACTTGACGCGGACAAAGCAAAATTGGCTAAGACCAAGATTTTGTTGGAAAAATTTTTGCCATGCAAAGGTTCAAATGTTGCCGACTGGCTTCTTATTCCTTTAGGTGATATGGTTGATTATTTTTCTAGGATAATACTAGACGGCATACTTCCAAAAATATCTGACGCTGAAAAGCTTTACGTCGATGTCAGCGAGGAAAAAACGCTGTGTGAATATGCGGAATCCATGAAGGACCGCTGCATTGGATCCGGATGCAAAGTCGGGGAAGATGCTGCGACAGAAAAGGACCAAATTGCTGAGTTTGGCGCGCAGGTTCGTTTCGTGTATGAACTGGCCAACCTTGCGGATGGATGCAAAACAATGATCGATGCGCTAAAGGCAAAGATCGAAGCTGCACACGCCGATCCCGACGTACAACAACGCGTGCGCACTGAGCAAATGCAAAAGAGTATTGCTGACCAGTATGAGAAATTATCATCGATGAGAGATGAGCTGCCTGCGCACATCACAAAAGTGGCGCAGGATGCAGGTGAAGAAATTAAAAAACTTGAAGTTTTGCAAGCGCGACGTTCCGCTTGCCTCGGCGATCGTTTGCAGTCCGTTAAGGATATCCGCGCCGCTTTGGATTCCTTATGTTTGCCTGCTGCGGTGGAACAAGTCGATGTCAGGGATCGTGATTATGCTTCACTTTCGAATATTGAATGCGAAAATGCTCGTCTGCTTTTTGAATTTGAGAGGCTTAAGAAACAAATTGATGCTCATGATCGCGTAGTGGGTGATACGCAAACCTTGACGCGTACGCTTACCAAAATTGCGCACGACAAAGATGAAGCAAAGAAGAAGCGCGAAAAAGATATAAAGTTTGTTGCGCTAGAGCGCGATGAAAATGAAATAAAGGTGAAGTCTAGCAATATCAACCCGAACCGCACAGATCCTTGGTAGCGGATTTATCGGCCGCCGTGCTGGAGGATCCCCATTGACATAAAATTGGTGGCGCGTTCAATGGCTTTCGTGATGAGGTTGTCAAGGCGATTGGGTCTGGTGATTGCCAGTTTGGTGTGTTTTTCTGGGTGTGCGCATGTGCACATAAAGAATGCTACGCCGGAAGTTTTGCCCGTTAATGCATCCGGTGTTTATCCGCTTGCCATGGACTTTTCCGTGCTGAATAGCGGCGTTAACGAGCGTAGCATAGTCGCCCGTGTTTGCGTGGACGGCCGGGCGTTCCCCATGAAACGGGTCACCAGAGGGCATTATTCTTACGAGTACCGCATGCCCGCTGATCGTGTCTCCGTTCCCTATTTTTTTGAAGTCAACTACTCCCGACAGACCGACGCTGGGTTACAGCACGTCCACGAAAAATCGCCCACTTATCAACTTTCCCTGTCCGATCATTATGCCCTTGGCATGGATACCCAGCGTGGCACACCTGGGACCGTCGTGACGGTTATTGGCAGAGGGTTCCGTGAAGGCGACACGATTTACGTGGATGACCAGGCAGTTGAAACGAAGTGTGTTTCGTCAACCGCTCTCCGCTTTCGTATCCCACCCCTTGCCGCCGACCGCCGCTATTCCGTTGAGCTCGGAAATGCCAAAGAAACCTTGCCCGTTGGCAAAATCTTCGTCGATCGCGGGATTATCAAAACGTCTCCGCGGGCGCTGGAAATCCCCGTTGGAAAATCGGCGGAGCTAGTCATTGGTCTTTCCTGTTCGGCGCCAGGTGATGGGGTTGAAATTGACGTAACGACGGATATTCCCGATGCGGTCGTCGTCCCCGATATGTTTGTACGCAATGGAAAGAGCTCGACGACCGTTGCCATTGAAGGCGTCGAACCAGCGCGGGGCACACTGTTCCTTCGTGCGGACGGGTTTATGGAAACGGCCGTACCAATTGTCATCTACGGAACGGAGCCAGAGAAAAGGTAAATGTTTCGTCCCTTTTTCTCCTGGAATTAAATTGAGCGATTTAGTTGTTCGGTCTCACAAACTCAAGGAGCGGAGTTCGCAAAGGAGCAGCGAAGTTCCTGAGAAGTCCTCTCCTTGAGTTTGCGAGATCAAACAGGCAATCAACATGTACCGGCGGATACAGGACCGCCTACTTTAAAATTTCTATCAGTGGTCTTTGTAGTGGCCGTAGCAGGAAAGGAAAGATGATAAGGTCGCCCCTAATTTCATAGATGAGGCGGTGATTCCCGATAATCCTGCGCGACCATACTACCTGCGTTCGATAATATTGGCCATAAGCCGAGATAGAAACATACGCCTTTTGAACGCTTGTTCTCTCACGCGCTCGGCAACTGGAACCGGCAGCGAAACAGCAAGGCGAGCACTTCTCATAATGACTTACTATCGAGACGAAAATGTTGCAGTTGTCAAAGCAAAAATTGAAAAAATAATTTTACACTCGTTAGTTATTGACCAAGAATGCTTTAGGCTCATGGCGCATGTAAAAATTAAAACGTCAATTGACTAGGCGGCTCCGACGACAAGCCCAGTTATGCGTAACTAGCCACCGATGGGCATTTTTAAGCAAAATTTTTAAAAGTCGTATTTCCATAGAATCTAAATCGAAAAATTATTATAGAAATGAGTTTTGCAAATCGCATAGTTACATTTTTCTAAGATTGGCAATGGCACGTGCGACCTCGCGTGATTCAGTGCGCTTTTTTAGCTCCCGCCGTCGATCGCGCATGTCCTTCCCCTTGCACAGCGCAATGTCTACTTTGACCAGTCCATGTTTTAGGCACATGCGCGTGGGAACAATCGACATGCCATCCATTTCCTGCGCCGCACGCAGTTTATTGATTTCCTTCTTATGCAGCAACAAATTACGGGGACGGGTTGGCGCATGGTTGGCGTCGGTTCCGTGGGAATATTCGTCAATGTGTGCGTTGAGCAATACGGGAACACCCTCGCGATTGATCCGCACGAATGCATCACCAATCTGCGCGGATCCGGCCCGAAAGGCCTTTATCTCGGTCCCTTGGAGCACAATGCCTGCTTCAAAATGCTGGAGAAGTGTATAACGATAACCCGCCTTGCGATTCACAATTTCGCAGGAATAATCACTCTTTTTTTTCGCTGACATCACTGCTTGTCCGGTGATAACCGCCACCTTCTCCCATTGGCGTAATAAATTTAAAATTCCAAAGGAGCATACTGGTCGATGGCGTCCTTCTTGTTGGACACGTAAAGCTCATAGGAAATGCGGCCTTCTATAATTTCCCGGAGTGCGACATCCTCCGGCTCCAAGTGCTCCAACGAATCGACAAGCGGCTTGCTCCCGTGACGCAATTGCTTAACGCGTCGAGAAACCAAGTTAATCAGAATGTCGACATTTGGAATCGCCTGTTGTGCCTGCTTCAAATAATCCTCTTTCATTGCGATGTTTGGAAAGTGGAAAAATTTCCGTTAGTTTCCAAGAATTTTTTCCAGCGCCCCCAATGTCCGAGGGCCAAGAAATACGCTATTTTTGCCGTTTCGCACCAAAGTTCCGCAATTGATCGCGGCGACTACCTGACTACTATGCCAATAAATCAACACGGGATTCTGCGGACTGAATTTTTTAGAAAAGTGTGGCCGCCAACTTTTTGGGATGCCATTCCAAGTCCACTCCACGTCATAGCCGCAGAGATTTTCCTCACCAACGTTACCGTCCCGTAATGCCGGGCAGCGTTTTAAAAATTCAGGAATTCGCTGGGCATATACGCGCGTCACAAAAGCCGTTGGCAACCCACGCACGTATGAGGCCATGTCGGCGGGAAATCCGTTTTGCAAAAGGGGTAATGGATCAAAGGAAACGAGGTTGAGTCCGTTCCACATGCCGTGGTGATTGGGGTCATCCGCTCCGTAGCACCTATCATACCAGCGCTGAAAACTCGCTCCGTCGCCCAGGCGGAGACCAATTTCAAAATGCAGATGTGCCCGTTCCGGCGGAATGCCACAGTCATTGGCCGTTCGTCCCATGACGCCCAGAAGCTGTCCGCCGGACACGCGATCGCCGACACGCAACTCCCCATTGACGGCGCTGAGGTGGGCATAAAGCGTGTGAATGGGTAAATTAAAGCCGTCATGAACAACGATTACGTACTGCCCATAGTTGCTAAAACTCTCATTGTCGTTGATGTACGCTACGACCCCGTCGCTGATGGAAAAAACGGAATCCACTGGCTCGCCATCATCCGCCACGTGGATCGGCTGAATATCTATGCCGCCGTGGTAGCGGGTACCCTTTTCGCGCACCATGCCGAATCCGCCGTTGTTCAAGCCGATATTGGTGGACTGGAGATAGGATGCCTCGATTCGCGGCGAGGGATTTGGCGTTGGCAAAAAAAATTCGGCACCGCCACAGGCAATACCCGAAAGAAACAGCAAGAAAGCCGGTATGTATTTGCGGATGACGCTCATGACTGATTCTCCTAAGCAACGCGTTCGACGATAAGTTCACCCAGGTTGGGGCGTTTGGGTGCCAGCCGGTAGGAGCTGCGTAAGTATTCCAGGCCGGCCTCCAATTTGCGCTCATCATTGTAGTGAATCATCATGAGCGGCTCCCCCTGTTTAACTTGGACGCCAGCTTTCATGACCCTGGAGACGCCCACCGCCGGATCCAAGGTGCCATCGGCGTTTTCCCCCATCAGGCGCACCCCGCGGGCGATCATTCCAGCATTGATACTGTGAATATACCCCCGCTTTGGCGCTGGGAGTTTGCGGATGTACTTCGCCTTTGGCAGTTTTTCCACGTCGTCGAGACAATCGACGTCTCCGCCGTAGGCGGCTACAATTTCCTTAAATTTTTCAAAAACAGCGCCGCTGGAGATACTCCGTTGGACCATCTGTTTTGCCGAGAGCGTCGAACCGGCAACCCCGGCCAGGCGAACCACTTCCATGCCCATCCGCAGCACCAACTGGCGCAAATCGTCCTCCGCCTCATCCGTCTTTAAGAATCGCACGACCTCTTCAATTTCCAAGGCAGTCCCAACGGCACCACCCAACGGCTGGTTGGCATCGGTAACGAGTACCACGCTGCGATGTTTAAGAATGTCACAGGTGCGCACAATGGTCCGCGCAAGGGTCTTCGCCTGTTCCAAGTCCTTAATAAAAGACCCGCTACCCCACTTGACATCCACCACGAATCCATCCGCCCCACTTGCAGATTTGCGCGACAAAATACTGGCGACGATGAGGGATGGACATGGAATTGTTGCACTTTCATGGCGGAGTCGATAGATCGTCCCATCGGCTGGCGCGACGGACGCGTGTTGCAACATAAACGCGGATTTGACCGACCGTAAGTGATTTGTAAATTCATCCAGGTCCGTGTCCTGACAAAACCCAGGAATGGCGGATAGCTTGTCTAGCGTGCCAATGATAAAGTTCTCATCGTCGCCGATCATGGTTGGCATGACAACCCCACAGGCCGCCGCGAGCGCAGGAAGGATAAGTGGCACCTTGTCGCCAACGCCGCCGGCTGTATAATTGGCCACTTTGGGCCAGGTAATTTCCTCCAGGCTTAGCACTTCGCCTGAGAGCATCAATTCATCAGCGAGGGTGGCCGTTTCTTGCACACTCAATCCGCGAAAGTAGATGGCCATCAGGAGCGCTGCCAGCTGATGGGGCGGCAATTTATCATCCGTGATCGCGTCCACAAGGGACTTGATTTCATCCCGCGAGAACTCCTCACCGTCACGCTTCTTTTCGATCAGAAACGTGAATGAATGCGCCATTTTCTTTTCTTTTTTTTCTCTCATCCCACATTGACCTCCAGTATGTTAAAGGTTTCCCGCCATAATAGATTGCTAATCTTACGGAATAATTGCATGGAATCCGCCGAACACCTTGTCGGGAAACTCCTCGTATGCGTTAACATGGCCAACATGTGTGACACACGTTCCCAGGGGGCGCAAGTTTTTTATTGCCATAAAAAGATAAAAGATTTTCAAAGCGTATTTATAAGTTTTTTACAAACAACAACAACGACGCCACCCACGTCAATGACAATGTGAAACATGGACGTCTGGACGGGAAATTGAGTGATTTTTGCGGAACATATCAATAGACTGACTGGCCCAAATCTGCTAGGATCGTCGGAAAATCTGAATTCTTGTAATCAAAGGGTTTACCTCCGCGAATGCGCGCAAAATCAATGAGTGCCATCTGTCCCCCCGTAGCTTCGTCCTTTCCGACGACACCGCTCTTTTTTTGCAACGCACATTGTACCGCCAGCTGCGTAGTTTCTCGAATAAGTTGTAAATCAAAGTTATTGGGCGCGGCGGATCGGGCGAAATAGCCGCTTTTTTGCACCAAAACCTTTTGTGCGCCAATTCTGCTCCCCAAACGCTCGCTAATCCAATTGCCAACGTTGAGCCGATCCAATTTTACGTGACCAAAGGCATCCTTTGGAATGGTCTGCCCGGCTTCTTCCATTTCCAGAAGGATGGTCGGCACACAGGCACCCTCACTGACAAATAGATTCACATTGCCCACGTCGGACATGACCTGGCTTAAACGCTCGGCCTCGGCGTCGAAATTGAATGGCATTTCTGGAATATAAACCCCGTGAATGTCCCAGCGATTCCGGTCTAAGCCAATGGCTGGTAGGAATTTCCGCCCATTCAACATCTTCCGGTAGGCCCGGGCGGTGGCATAGGTCAGCCATCCACAGTTGCGGCCCATGACCTCGTGGACGATGAGCATATACGGGCAGGTTGTGCATTCATTGGCGATATTTGCGAAAAACTTTGCCCCTTCCCAGGCGGCGGTGTCGGCACCAAGGGTTTGGGTGATGGGGAAAACATCATTGTCAATGGTCTTTGGAAGTCCGATGACCGCTAAACCATAGCCGTTTTTTTCTAAATAGGCGGCGAGCTGGGCGGCGACGGAATTGGTATCATCCCCGCCGATGGTGTGCAGGACGTCAACGGAATCCGCTTGAAGTCGTTCGGCGGCAACAACATGTGGGTCATGCCCCGGCTGGATAAATCCTCGTTCTTCGCAATCCGCCCAATTGGTCAGTTTGATGCGGCTGTTGCCGATGGCGCTTCCGCCGAAGGACAGTAAATTTTTCCAATTTTTGCGCATTTCCCCGCCGATGGTGAAAAAATCCCCCTTCAAGACTCCGCCATAGCCGTATCGGTAAAAGAGAATTTCGACGTCCGGTGCCAGCTGCGTGTACGCCTCAATGAGATAGGCAATGGATGCCGACAGACAGGGGGCGATTCCTCCGGCTGTTAAAATTCCCACGCGTCGAATGGCCACGTTCTGCATTCAAGTAATTTACAGGCGATTTTCAAACGTTTTCTAGCGTCAAAAATCCAGCAGATGCGCACAACACCCGGGCTAACTTTCTGACAATTTTTTCAACCTTTCGCAGAGGCGCTTAAGGCGCTGGCGTGCGTCCTTGACTCCTGCGCCTCCTGACGCATCTGGGTTGGCGAAAATTGTCATTCGCCATGTTCCTTTGTTGACTTCCTGCAACATCATACGCGCAAATAACGACGGATCGCCTATGATGATAGCTGCGCTTACTATGGTTTCGACCTCGTCCTCCGTAAGATCCGGTGTACATACATATGTGCCATTTTGACCCTTAGAAGCTGTTTTTAGGCGGTCTTTCCGTAGCATTTTTTGACAATCTGCCTTGATTTTTCCCATCCACTCGGCTCGATCGCTACCATCAAGGGGCATGCCATATGGGAAAAGGCCAATTGCCAGCTTTTTCTCTGCCCCAATAATCAAATTGACCTGGTCCGCCTTTTGGACCGTAGTGCTAATATCTTTACCCGTGACCGCGTCCAAAATGCCTAGTAGCCGCCTCTTCAATCCGCCCATTGTTGCACCCGTAGGCTTGGCATTCAATACTTGAAAGAGATCGTTGACTTTTTCGGAAAATTCATATGACGTCTCATACTTAACTGTTTTAAACATACGCCTACCATTCTGAGACAAAAGAGGGGCTCCCAAGGCATGGCTAATAACACCCCCAGGGTGTGAAATTTTTTCAAATATGCGAGTACTGTCGATATTGCTTGCCAAAATACGGTCGCTGGAAACTCCGTTTGCGTCAGATTCGAACATAAAAAACGGGGCGCCCTGCCCTAGGATTGAAGTGGCAACTGCCGAATGTGGATTCAAGCACTGAAATGCCGCTTGATAGCAATCAAGCGGATTTGGTGGTTGTGATGTTTCCTGCTGGGTTGGTCCACCCACACTTGGCAGGTAGTTTGTGCTCGCGGGTAGTGTTTTTTCCATTAAGGTTGCGTCGTCACCTTCTCTCAAGCATTCCACTCGTTTGACATCAGGTAATGGGTGGCGACAGATTGGCGGGAGGCGGCTCTTGTTAAGTTTTTTTATTTGTGCCTGCGAACCCGTGCTTGGTTCTTCGGCGGGGGGGGCATATTTTGATTCAAATAGCTTGATGACCTGCGGAATGACCTTCGATTCCGGCACAAAGATTGCGTACACAACGGCAAAAAGCCAAGTGTGGTAAATGTTGTGAAATGCTATCCGATCCCAAAAACTAATGTAAATAAGCGTAGTACGTGTGAGTAGCCGCGGATTGCTCACGGCAAATTCGGCCGTCAAACTATCAGCAAGAATTCTGATCTGGCCTTCATTTACTACTCTTAATGACGACATTTCCGGGAACCTATTTTCGAACGGAAGATCGTGTCAAGCTCTAACCATAGTGGTGATGACTAATTTTTACGGGAAGCCCATCTTCTTTTCCATTGCCCAGTGGTAGCATTCCAAATATCTTCGGGAAGATTGTTTCCAAGAAAAATCCCTGCACATACCATTTTGTCGCATGGTGAGTATTTCGCTTGGATGATCGTAGTAGGTGGCACAGGCCCAGCCAATGGCGCTGTAGAGCGCCTGATGTGTTAAATCGTTGAAGACAAATCCTGTTGCACGTTCCACTCCATGCGCCCGGGAAACGACGCTGTCCTTCAACCCACCCGTGGCGTGCACAATTGGCAATGTCCCATAGCGCATGGAATAAAGCTGGGTTAGGCCACAGGGCTCAAAGCGACTGGGCATGACAAAAAAATCCGCCGCCGCGGTCATCTGATGTGCCAATGTTTCGTCGTAGCCCCGATAGAACCAAATGCGATCGGGAGAACGATGCGCAATCGAAGCCAAATGCTCTTCCAAAAGCCACTCGCCACAGCCAAGAATGGCAAAGCGCACGCTCATGGTTTCGACGACCCACGGTAGAATATCTGCTAACACATCCAAACCTTTTTGCGCGTATAACCGTGAAATGGCCACAAAAAGTGGCCGATTATCAGATTTTGCGTCGCCAAATCGCTGTTGGCAAAAGTTCATTTTGCAGAGACTTTTTTTCTCCAAATTATTCCTATCATAATTTGCTGGCAAAGTTGGATCAGTGGCCGGATTCCAGAGATTTTCATCGATGCCGTTAAGGATACCCACTAAATCGCCGCCGCGAAAACGGAAAATATCCTCCAGGCCGCATCCAAAGGCGGGTGTTCGAATTTCTTCGGCGTAGGTTGGGCTCACCGTGGTCAATTTATTAGCAAAATAAATGCCGCCTTTGAGAAAATTTACGCCACCGCAGGCCTCCAATTTATCCGATTGCCAAAGCCCCCACGGAAGCCCCGCGTAATCGATGATCGATTGATGGGCATAGCCTTGATGCTGCAGGTTATGTATGGTTAGCACGCTGCCCGTGTGAGCCAATGGTCCCCGTCGCGCCACAGTTTCCAAGTAAACCGGAACCAACGCCGCCATCCAGTCGTGCACGTGGTAAATATCAGGTATCCACTGGAGAAATTCGGGTAAATCGATGGCTGCACGGCACAAAAACGCGAATCGCTGGGGATTGTCCTCGAACCCCCCATAAGGGCCATCGTAAAGCCGATCGCGGAAAAAGAAATGATCGTATTCAATAAAGTAGTAACGCGGCCCATTAGCAGGGACAAATTCCCACAACCTGGCCCAGTGCTCCTGGCCCAGATGAACGGAAATAACCCCCGGAAGTGGGTGAAAGCCCTGCTTCAAATCCTGAGGGATAAGAAAATACAGAGGCAGAAGCACTCGCACGTCATGCCCAAGAGCGGCGAGACTGTCTGCCAAGGAGGAAACCACATCGCCAAGTCCACCCGCTTTCGCGAACGGAGCTGCCTCGGATGCAACCATGAGGATTTTCAATTTCGATAGATGCACAAAAAACATTTTTCATTTTCGCGAAAATTTCACAAGCAACTTTATCGGGACATATTTGTCATTGGATCTCCTGCAAAAGTCTCACCTTCAAGCAACCTGGTAAAAAAAGGATGATGCTTGAGGAAAACCTTGTAAAAAAAGGCGGCATTTAGCGATCGACCGGTCCTGGCGGTGTTGGAAATTTTATAAACGAACTTGCCAAGCGCGGGCTGCCCGGGATTTCATGTAATATCCGTGGAAATAATGCATCGATTTACACCGCAGGTTCAGCAAATTTTTCAATGGGCTCGGGAGGAGGCGCACAAGCTTCACGCATCCTCGGTAAACGCCGAGCATTTACTCTTAGCCCTATTACGCCAATTGGACGGTGGTGCGCATACAATTTTTGCCGCGCTGAGTGTGGATCCGAAGCAGGTCCGGGAAACGTTGCTGCGACAGGTCTGGCTGGAAAATATCGCCGCCAATAGTCGTCCCTTTTTTCTCACCCTTGAAATTCCCAATGCGGCCCCAACGGAGACATCCCCTGAGGCGCGGCGAATCATTCTACTAGCCGCCGCCGAAGCCCAAAGCATGGGCCATGAATTTGTTAGCTCGGAACATCTACTCCTGGCCTTTCTCCACGGTGATGACTGCCTGGCGAGCAAAGTGTTGCATCACTACAAATTGGAGTATGCCACCTGCCGGGAAGAAATTTTATCGTTTTTTGAAGACATGCAGGAGGACGACATCGGTGGCGACGATGAGACGTCCGCGTCTGCTATGCCAGGTGGTGACCCAAATTTGAGTGCGCTGAATGCCTTTGGCCGCAATCTTAGTGAAATGGCCCGGGCCGGTCACCTGGATCCGGTCATTGGCCGGGAAGGGGAAACCCAGCGGTGCATTCAAATTCTCTGCCGGCGGACCAAGAATAATCCCGTTCTCGTCGGTGACGCCGGTGTGGGAAAAACGGCGATTGTGGAAGGCCTGGCCCAGGCCATGATCTCCGTTGATGCCCCGGACGCCCTGCAGAGGAAACTCGTCTACGCCCTCGACTTGCCCCTGATGGTCGCTGGAACGAAATTCCGCGGGCAGTTTGAGGAACGGCTCAAGGCGGTCATGGAAGAGGCGCAACGCCATGGGAATATTATTTTATTCCTCGATGAGCTGCATTCTATCGTCGGCGCGGGCAGCGGCGAGGGGTCCATGGACGCGTCCAATATTTTAAAGCCCGCCCTGTCGCGGGGAGAAATTCAATGCATTGGTGCGACCACATTGGCCGAATATCGCCGCTACATCGAGAAAGACGCGGCGCTGGAACGACGCTTTCAAAAGGTCGTCGTCGACGAGCCATCCGAGGGCGACACATTGCACATTCTCCAGGGAATCTGCCCCTGTTATGAGTCCTTCCACGGGGTCACTTTCGCGAAGGACGCCGTGCGAAGCGCCGTGAAACTAGCCGGCCGCTACATCCCCGACCGCCAATTCCCCGACAAGGCCATCGACGTCTTGGACGAGGCTGGCGCCCGCGTACATTTGAAGCTCTTCCAAAAGCCCAGGTCGCTCGTGGCCCTTGAAAAGCGCATGGAAACCTGCCAGGAAAATAAACAGGTGGCCGTTGATATGCAGGATTTCGAACGGGCGGCTAAACTGCGCGACCTTGGCAAAAAATTGAAGGAGCGATACGAAAAGGGCCTAAAGAAGTGGAAGAAAGACCGCACGGAAACGAGGCAGGAGGTGGGCATGGACGACGTCGCCGGCGTTGTGAGCGAATGGTCCAAAATTCCATCCCATGTACTCCTGGCATCGGACACATCCAAGTTACCCGAATTGGAGTCAACCCTGCGGCAAGTTATTATAGGACAAGACGATGCGCTCGCGACCGTCGCTCGCGCCCTCCAGCGGTCCTTTGCGCAATTAAAAGACCCACGGCGCCCAATTGGATCATTCCTCCTCTTGGGCCCGACTGGAGTAGGTAAATCCCTTCTGGCGCGGCAACTGGCCTTGTCGGTATTTGGCCGCGAGGAAGATCTCATCCAGGTGGACATGTCCGAATACATGGAAAAGCACACCGTCGCCCGCATGATCGGTGCGCCGCCCGGGTACGTGGGACATGATGAGGGCGGGCAACTGACGGAACGGGTTCGCCGGAGGCCCTACTCGGTGGTGTTGTTCGATGAGATTGAAAAGGCCCACCCCGATATGCTTCAGGTGCTGCTGCAGGTGCTTGAGGACGGAAAATTAACCGACGGCCACGGGCGAAACATTAATTTCCGCAATACGATCATTCTCATGACGTCCAACATTGGCTCGGAGCACTTCCAAAAGGATTGCACCCTGGGATTTAATTCCAAGGACCACGCCACCGATGCCTTCGCCGCCGCGAGCGACCGAGCCATTGAGGAAGCGCGGAATAGTTTCAAACCCGAATTTCTCAACAGACTTAACGATGTCATCGTCTTCCGCCCGTTGGACGCGATTGCCCTGGGAAGTATCTTAGATTTACTACTTCAACAACTTGTCCAGCAGCTGAAAGAGCAAAATATTAGCATCCGGATTGGTGAACCCGTCTGTCAATGGCTTATTCAAAAGGGGACGGACCACAAGTACGGCGCGCGGACGTTGCGCCGGGTCGTTGAGCACCATGTGGAAGATCCGCTCGCGCGGGCGATTTTAGCAAATGGCTTTTGCCCAGGAACTTATGTCTTCACCATGGAAAAAGACGCCCCGTCCATCACATTCGATGGCCACGGACGGAACCACCTGAAGCTTCCCGCGGACACAAAATTCAGCCACCGCCCGGCGAAGTTGGTAGCAAAGGAATAGTAGACATCTTACAAAAATTAATCCCCGCAATGGATCTAAATGAAAGTTTCAATGAGATCCGCCGGAGAAAGTTTTTGTTTTTCATCTCCGGTGAAGGACTGATCAAATTTGCCATTCCGGAGAATCAGCAGTGATCCGCCGAAATTCAACGCGTGGTGCATATTATGTGTGGCCATGAGACAGGTTTTTCCTTCCGCGGAAACAATTTTATTGGCCAATGCCATGACCATTTCCGATGACTTCGGATCCAGTGCCGCGGTAATTTCGTCCAAAAGCAGCACCTTATAGTCCCCTAGGACGCTCATGACCAGGCTCAACGCCTGCCTCTGGCCGCCGGATAGGCTGGATGCCAGGTCGTCCATGCGATTTTCCAGATTCATACCCAAAGTGGCCAGACGCTCGCGAAAAAATTCCCGCCGTTTGCGGTTATCGTAGGGAATGAGATGGCGTTTTTTATTCCGGGTTAGGGCGAGTGCCATGTTTTCAAAAATTGTAAAATTGCCAACCGTTCCCACGCGCGGGTCTTGGAAAACGCGGGTGACCTGGCGGAAATTATTGGCGATTCCGCCGATGCTGATTCTGCCATGGGCTGGCGGAAAAACGCCGCTAATCACGTTAAACAGTGTGGATTTACCCGTGCCGTTGGCGCCGATGATAACGACGAAGTCCCTCTCCGGCACTTCCAGGTTGAGCCCGTCAAGGACCCGTTGGCCGCCGAGGAAAACGCCGATGTTTTTCAAAGATAGCATTTTTTCCTCCTTCCCCGCATGGCCATGGTGACGACGATGAGCAACCCGGTTATGAGGTTTAGGTCGCTTGACCTTAGGAAGAGTACGTCGCTGTGGAGGGCAAATCCAATGAGCAGGCGGTAGACGACGGATCCGACCACGCATGCGGCGACGGCCACGGCTGGCGAGCGGAATGGCAGAACTTTCTCGCCAATTACAAGCGACGCCAATCCAACTACGAGGGTTCCAGCCCCGCTGCCGATGTCACAAAAACTTTGCGTGAGCGCAAAAAAAGCGCCTCCAAGGGCAATTAACCCGTTGCTCATGGCAAGTCCGGTAGCAACCGTGTTTGCCGTATGAATGCCGTAACTCCGTGTCAGATGGCGGTTTTGGCCCAAGCCGCGCAGCGCCAGCCCGAAGTCGGACACCAGCAGATATCCAACGGCCAAAATGACGAAAATGCCCGTTAACGCGAGCATCACGCCGCAGCCGTTGCCCGCATCAAGGGTCACGTTGGGGACCCCGCCCATGATGCGTAAATTTAGTGAATAGAGCATGAACGCCACGAGAATGCCGGCCAAGATGTCGGCAATTTTACAAAAATTATGCAGCCACGCCGTGGCTAACCCCGCGGTGGAACCACCCAGAAAGGCAAGGATCAGCGCTAACGATGCCGGGAGACCGTTCTTGACGCCAATAGCAGACAGGCAACCGCCAAGGACAAACGCTCCGTCGCAGGTCATATCGGCAAAATTAAGCACGCGAAAGGACAAAAAAATCCCAATGGTCACAATGCCATAAACGAGTCCCATTTGGAGAATTATAACCCACTCGCCGTCGTTCATGGGATGACCTCCTTTGCTTCGCGGAGCAAATCGGCTTCAAATTCGAGGCCAAGGAGTCGCGCCGCTTGCAAGTTGAGAAACAACTCCATCGTGGCCACCGTTTCGTGGGGGAGCGGCCCGGGCAGTTTTCCCGTCCAAATGCGCTTCAGCATTTCGCCCGTTTGAATGCCGACTTGGTATTGGTTGGGTCCCAGCGCGGCCAAGCACCCCAAAGCCACCGAGTCCGTGTCACTTACGTAGACTGGGATTTTTCGCCCGTTCGCCGCGCGGATAACCGATGGCAGTGCACCCAGGGCCGTATTGTCATTGGAAATAAAAATGGCATCCGCTCTCCCGGCCAGCGTCGCCGCCGCCTGTGGAATTTCCGCCGATTTCGTGGCCGTTTGTTCTACCAATTGGATGCCACGCGTGCGGCAAAGCCCCCGCAGTTTTTCCACGATACTCACCGAATTGGTTTCTCCTGGGTTGTAGAGAACGCCCAGCCGCTTGAGCTGCGGTTGAATGCGTCTAAATAGGTCCAACTGCGGCTCCAGGGGGATGAAATTCGAAACTCCGCCGATATTCGCGTTCCCCATTAACCCAGCTTTTTCTGGGTCGGTTACGGAACTATACACCAATTTTTGTGCCGGAGTGGCGAACTTTGCAAAGCTCTGCGCCGCCACGGTTCCGATTGTTACCACCGCCGGCGCCTTTTGCCGGACAAATTTTTGAGAAATCTGCAGGGCAAGTGATGGATTTCCCTGCGCCGATTCCACGCGGATGTCTGCGTTTTGCCCCCCTATGGCATCCCGGATGCCGCGAGCAGTCTCGTCCAATGCCTTATGATCAACGATTTTAAGGATACAAACGCGCGGCCTTTCCGCGGCATGTGCGCACAATGGGCCATACGACCAAGCAGCCATCGCCACACCAAAACATAGTAAAAATTTTTTCATTTTTTCGCCCTCTTTTTCTCTTACGTCGGATTCGCACCGCCTTCTAGTTTTTTCAAAATCACGTGGTAGCCACCGTGCTGCTCATTGCGCAGGAATCGCGCCACGCGCCCGATGGTTACCAAGCTCACGCCCGTCAGCCGATGAATTTCCCGATAGGACAAATTACTCCGGTGCAGCAGACGGCACACATGCCACCGTTCCGCCATGGCTGCGATTTCCGCAGGCGTACAAAGATCACGGAGAAAATTTTCCATTTCCCCGATATCCGCCGCCGTTAGAAGCGCCTCACATAGTTCTCGAAAAAAATCTTCGGCCATGCCCATCTGTACCACCGTAATAGCAAGCTAGCACACTCGCGCAAGAAAATTTTCACATCCCCTGGAAAAAATTGGCCACCGTCAGCCGGGCGCTTTATTTTAGTTGAATCGGAAAACGGCCACATCGCCATCTCGGAAGATATAATCTTTTCCTTCCAGGCGATATTTTCCGGCAGCACGGGCTTCGTGCGGAGTCCCGAAATTTTGCAGGTCATCAAAGGCCACCACCTCCGCTTTGATGAATCCCTTTTCGAAATCGCCGTGAATCACACCGGCGCACTGGGGGGCCTTCATCCCCCGGCGAAAGGTCCATGCACGCACTTCCTTTTCCCCGGCGGTGAAGAAAGATGCCAAGTTGAGCAATTCGTAGGACTTACGAATGAGATCGGAAACGCCGCTGTCACTGGCGCCGAATTCGGCTAAATACTGTCCGGCCTCTTCAATGGACAGTCGGCCTAATTCTTCTTCCACGGCGGCGCTGACGATGCAAGTAATCGCCGGAGGGTGACTTCGAGCGTATTCGTAAACTTTTTTTACATGGGAATTGTTCGAGGCGTCGGCCAACTCATTTTCCGACACATTGCAGGCGTAAATAACCGGCTTGGCGGACAGTAGAAATAGTCGGCGCAGCAGCGGTTCCTCTTCCGGGGCAATGGGTAACGTATGTGCCGGATGCCCACCATTGAAATGTTCCAATAACCGCTCGCAAATGCGACACAGTTGCATCGCCTCCTTGTCGTGGCCCTTTGCCTTCCGCTGGTTTCGTTCCAGTTGGGCCTGTGTACTTTCCAAATCGGCGAGGATGAGCTCCGTTTGGATAATTTCCAGATCCCGCAGGGCATCCACGGACCCGGCCGCGTGGATGATGTCGGAGGCGTCGAAACAACGGACCACGTGTACAATGGCGTCCATTTCCCGGATGTGGGCCAAAAATTTGTTGCCCAGTCCCTCCCCGCGGCTTGCTCCAGCCACCAGCCCGGCGATGTCAACAAATTCGATGGCAGCAGGGATAACCACCGATGTGTGAACCATTTCCTTGAGAAATTGCAGGCGTTCGTCTGGAACTTCTACGATACCCACATTGGGTTCAATGGTACAAAATGGATAATTGCGCGCCTCCGCCTTCCGTGTCCGCGTTAGGGCGTTGAATAAAGTGCTTTTGCCCACATTGGGAAGGCCCACGATGCCAACTCTCATGTGCTTTTCCCTATGGTTTCGCGCGCCACTTGGCAAGGTGGTATGAAAAATCAACAAAGGAAATGCCGGCAACGAACGCTTTTTACGTTTTCAAAGGCCGGTGTTTGGTGCGCGAATATCCTCTGCGGAAGTGCGTCCGGGTTTCACATAGGCACGATCGGGAACGGTTAGATCAATTCTTTGCAGGGGTAATTGGTGGCGCTTGCGCGCGTCATTGAGAATGTACTCTAGTTTTTCCAGCTGAACCTCATAGGATCCCTTTTTGAAAAGTATGGATCGAACTTCCTCCGCGCGCACTTCGATGAATGGCAAATGGCCCATTAGGTTATATGCCTGCTCGTCAACAACGGCCATGCGCCACTTTTTGACCAATTCCGGTGCGTGACGCCGCGCCAGATTCCAGAAAACATACAGATCCTTGATCAATGGAATCCGGTTCCCGACGGAAATGCGATCTGCGCCTAGCCCAAGGACATAGGGGATATGGCTTAGTTTCTCCTTTGAAATACCAATTTGTTCGAAAACGTACCCATCGGCGTCGAATAGGTATACCTTGTGCCCGTCGGATGAGCGGATTTTGAAAACGGGTACGCGCTCGCGGATACGGACGCGGAGGGTGGCCGGATAAACGCGTTCCACATCCACATCAATCACCTGCGACGCCCGCAGGAGAGCGGTGCGGCATGCCTGCACGTCAACGTCATTGAGTTCCATTTCCTTCTGCAGTTGGAGGACTTTCAGGACCCACGTGCGGTCCAAGCAGCCATTGGTTGAAAATTCGATGTTTTGCACACGGTGGGGAACGGCCAAACGCCCGACCGTCGGTTGAATTGACAGAAAAACAAGGAAAAATACGCCGACCATGAAGAGGCAAAGAACAAGCGGTTGGATCCGCTTCTTGGACGCTGGCTTAGCCCTTTGGGGTACGGATTTTGAGGATTTTTTTGATACTTTGGACGAAGATTTTCTGGAAACTTTACCACTCATTGTGATGTCAGACGATATAGTATGGGGGTGATGATTTTGCAAAGCACTTCATCTGAGCCGATGGGCGCAAGGCTTTTTATTTTAGCATAGGGCTTCTAACCTTGAATGCCTACGCGTGCTTGCTGCTCCTGTAGAACTTCTGGCTCCATGCGCGTAACTTCTTCGCACATTGCGGCCCACACGCCTCTCGCATCAAGCCCGCTGGCTACCAGCATCCAATATTTTAGCGGAAATGAACTCCGCCCGCTCCGGGATCCGGCGCAAGAACCTCTCTCGGATCGCAGCCGCCTCAGCCTCGGAGCAGCGACACACTGCCGTTTGTACCACGCCAACCATGCCAAGCTGATCGCCGACATCCGTATCATCGTCTTGCCGAACATGTGGCTCAAACTCGGTGACAACACCGGCTGCTCTGCGCTGCACATCCCTGAATGTCATGCGGTTGATATCTGCCTCGTCGCACAGAAAAGTCACTGAAAAACCAATTGAATTGTTAAAATTTTAAAGTAAAAAGAATCTCATGTGAAAATATTTATGGAGACTATTCAAAATCGTTGCACGAAACACATTTGTCTGCATGAGCTTAGTTTTGCTAAAGGATGCGGCGCTGGTTGCAGGCATGGATTCGTCCAGGGCAATGGAGATCTCCAAGGAGATCGGGGCAAAGTACAGGCGGGTGAAAGTTACAAGTACCAATTTCCTTAATGGAGGATTTTGTCAGTGACTTATGCGACAAGTTGGATGTTTTATTGACTCAAGAAACCAAGATTGAAGAATATAGAGTGGAAGCGGAGTTAGGAAACCAGCAGTTCGACAATGCTGCTGTATGTATCTATAGTTGAATGCCGCTCTAGTGGATGACGACTGCTGCGACTGCGAAGCCTATGAGTAGTGTTATGCATATTCCTCCGCATACAATCGGATTTGCGCCAATGACGGCGGAAAGAGCTCCCAGTTGCACACCTAGAAAAATGCTCACACCACAAAGTGCGCTTGCTATCAACGCCACAAATGCTAGTGCCGCAAAGACAATGCGCAATACAGTTTTTGTCCGAGTTTTGGCCACGTCCGTCACCGGAACTTGATTTTCTTCACCCTTATTCGCCGGACTTTCCGTTTCATTTGCATCCGTTTCATTTGGACCTTTCGGGTCTGACTCTGACTTCGGATCCAAATTCAGGTTTTGGCCCAGCTCTTGTCCTAACTCATCATTCGGCGTCGCTATCGTGTCATCGGCGTTAGGCTTTACAACCTGCTCCTCTGGCTTATCCATGCGGGAAATCTGGGGTTCGACGAATTCTTGCGGTGTTTGCTCAGGACTTTTAACAGACTCGGCAAGTTCTCTCTTTTTTTGGTCAACCAGCTCTTTGCTTTTGGCCGTTATATCCTGAATTTTCGATGTTGCGATTCGCAATGATGCAATATCTATAGTTGTGTCATTGACATTAATTTGTGACGGAGCTACCTCGAGTGTATTCAATTTAAGTTTCTCGAGCTCTTCGGTAATTTTTGCAAGTGCGATGCAGGCGGTTCGATAATCTATTTTTGCGGTCAATTCGCTGACTTGGAGCTTCAGCGTCTCTAATGTGCCACTTATGCCTTCAATATTGTTTTGCAATTCAATTTTATTGCGCTCATTAGATGGCACGGAATAGGGGGCCGTATTTATATCAAGTCGTCCTCCGGACTCACACAAAGTCACCAAATTGTCGAATACAGCCAGGCATGCATTTCGTTGATCTTGTAATACTTGGTTTTGCTGCGGCTGTGGTGTTGGCCCTGGCAACGGCGTGTTTATTGTCGGCGGTTCCAGGGGAGTGTCCGACGGCGTGGTTTGGTCTGACGGCGTGGTTATTTCCGACGATTCCTGGGAAAGTTTCGGCGGTGGTTCTGAGTCTGTCGGCGACGGGGTTGGGGCTGGCTTGTTGGCTTCACGTTGTTTCTTTTCGGCGGCTATCAGTTGCTTCAGCGTTTCAGTTGCTTGCGTACATTCTGCCGTACGCTTTTTTATCTGCGATGGGGTGGCATCGCAACCTTCTTTGGAAAGCTGCACATAGTCTAACGGTATAAAGTCGTTTTCACTTTCTAACATTTGCGCGTACGTTTTCCATGCTTTCGCCTCGTCAGCCAAGGCCGCCGCTTTTTCCAGTTGTGCCGCCTCTATTTGATTTCTAAGATCTCGCACACGCTCTCCAATAGATATTACGTATTGCTTAGTCTCCGCAAGGTTACTCGAATCGCCAGGGTAATCTTCAGCCTCAGCGGGCACCACATCCAGCAGGTTTTTGGCTGACGCTTCTCCTCGGAGCGTGTTATATTCTGCGCGTGCTTTTGCTATAGTAGACATCCATGCGTCCGACGTCTCTTTAATTGTTTTCTGCAAGCTATCCATTTGTTGCTTAATATCGTTAGTGTATTTTTCGATTGCATGCAAATCGGATTCATTTTTTGAGTAGGCTTCAAACAGTTTGACTTTCGGATCCAATACTACATTTGCCCCTTCGGCAAGGGCATTGAATTCGTTCCATATTTTCGCACAGGCAGTTAGTGCGTCCATTGTTTGTGTAATTAACTCTGTATTACGTTGTATATCTGTCTGCGGACAATCACCTGCGAGGGCTGGAAATGCCTTATCTGCGGACCGTATATTCGGAAATACGACTCTCACGCCACTGTCATCAAAAAGCTCGTCATACTTCACGCGCGCGTAGACGTTAACTGCAGCAATTACCGCGTTTTGGCTTTGTTCTGACATGAAAAAATTAACAACATCGGCACAGTAGGCATCTTTTCTTTTGCCATCGTTATCGAAAAAGAAAGCACCCACAGCCCCTGGATCAACATTCTGCGCCAGGACTTGAAACTTCTGAAATGTTGTTCCTTCTTGCTTTAACACGCCAATTACCGACAGCAAATGTTTGTTCCAAACGTCGTCATCGATTGAAGCTGCGGCGCCGTCCTCTTGACAGAACCACCGCGGATCATGGCTCATAAGAGTAAAAAATATTTTCCCGAATGAGTAATCTTGGAAGTCGCTCTTACCCTTTGCCATCCGGGGCGTTGAGGCCGCCGCGTCTGTCTTTCGTACCTTGATAACCTTTGAAAGTACGGCTAGAAGTGTTTGCTGCTTTTGCTCATCCCAGCCGCCTTCCAGTATACATTTGAGTATACATATCTGTACTCCTTCGCAAAAAACGCTCACAATCACCTCACTCAATCTGAGACTTAACACTCTCGACACCGCACGCTGCAAGCAGGTAGCGTAATCGGCGCTCTCCCATTTCAATTCTAGATCATTTAAAATTGTTGGTTTCGCAGTGTAAAG
This sequence comes from Puniceicoccales bacterium, assembly GCA_031259325.1. GTDB lineage: Bacteria > Verrucomicrobiota > Verrucomicrobiia > Opitutales > JAIRLM01 > JAIRLM01. The sequence continues at coordinate 2,601 of JAIRLM010000032.1, read as the reverse complement.
GCTCGAAGCACTTGAAGCTAAATTAGCATTTTTACACACTTGTGCAAAAACATTCACAATATCGCTTTTCATTTCCTGACAATTCTGCCCATGAAACCATGTTACCACCTCCGCATCTGTGGAATCTTTCAGAAAAAGAGACATATACGGGGCCGAGGCACAGCATACGCCCAAGCCCATTTTTGTATGTCCTATAAACTTCGATAAGACGCCAGGACCACGACGGAACGACATTTTGGCAAACAATTGGGCTAGTCCATCTGTCCACAATGTGATTTTTTTATAACTCTTTTCGAAATCGTCATCGGGCAACCCCTCGACTCTACCCTCTAGCATCATTCGAAATTTCTGACCCGCAACAATGCTGGCTAATTTGGAGTCGTTAATAGTTTTAAATACATAATCTTCATCTTCGAAAATGGCGTCCGAAATTGCGTTCTGTACATGAGGAATGTCGCGCCAAAGCGTGGCAATGAAATCATATTTGTCCGCGGCACACATACAATCGCGTACAAATTCTCTAAACCATACCTGTGCTGTTATATATTCGAGGCATCCAGATTTTTGTTGGAATGTATTGAATAATTTGACGGCGTTGCCCGGATCTAATTTCTCGACATCGCGCACTAAAAAAAACCGGGCTACCTCGGAGCAACACTCGTCGTCCACAAGTGGAAGGCTAAGTTGGCTTCCTGATCGTACTTCGGCTAAAAAGAGGTTACTTTTTTCGCATATTTTCAATAACCACGGCAATTCAGGTGAGTCCAACCTAGAAATGTCGTCAAGCATCAAGATGTCGACGGCCTTTTGCACAAAAAGATGAAAGACCTCATCGTTGCCTTTTAGTATGTCACTAGAATTTGCTATTCTGTTGCAGACGGCAATCAAATCAATAAAATTTGTTTTTGTGCCAAATTTCACAATAATGAAAATTAATGATAGCAATTGAGTATTCGCTTCTGTCAAAGTTGCGAGCTCAGTGCAAGCACTTAGAACTACGTCCGTGTTTGCCTGCGAAAGATTATTTTCCAAAAAATCGAGAGTCAAGTCGCCCAAACGAAAGCCTTTCCGACAGCACAGGCCAAACCAAAGTTGTGGCAATGTTTTCTTCGGGAACTTAATATCACTGAGAAGACACATTTGATTCCGCTCAACGCATGTTACCACTAATTCTTTAGCCTGATCAGCGGAAATCCATTCGCTAGAGCGCGCAATTTTCACGGCCACACCAGGGTTCTGTTCCTGCGAGACGCGCAAAATATCATCGCGAAAGTCTTTCTGAAGTCCTCCCAAAAATGACATATCAATATCGGAAGTGCTAGCTGTCTTTTCCATCACATTGGCGGTAATCATTTTTCTGGTGTTACTATTATTGCAATCTGTCCAACATTTATTCAAATGATCCACGTCCGGTGGGTCGCCTTTGAACAACACGCGTTCGCGCGCCGGCTCGTCCATTATTTCGAAAAGACAGCATTTCATTTCGGCGTCACAGTCGGCAAAAATTCTTGCTTCTATTTTTTCGGAAATGAATCTCTTCAACGTGGAATTACCCCTTATTGCGCCCAAAAATTTACATCTGCAGGCTATGAGCTGGCCGATCGTAATGTTTCTTTGCACTAATTGCTCAAAAAGTCCTCCTAGACCACCGTCTAAAAAATCTGCTATGAAATCAGCATTCCTTATAACGGCGTCAATGAAGGCAGTACCATCATTGCAATATTTAGCGGCCAATATCCAATGTGCGCAGGTTTTAAGACTGGTTTTATTAAGCGAGAAAAAACGTGTGAATAAATTTTGATTGAATGTAAAAACCTGGTCCAAAACGCTATCCGTTATTTCGCTTAACTGGCAAGTGGGCGAACTGCCACTCGCGATTTCGCGGATAACAACATTGGCTACTTGCGCTGGGTGCTTATTCATAAATCTGGCACTTTGCACAATATCTATAAGCTTAATCTCACCCCAAATCATGTCGTGTAATTCCTGTATTTGCGACTTGGAGATATCGGAAAATTGATCCGCGCCTCCATCTGTGACCAAAGAAATAAACTCCCAAACGTGCTCACAGGAAAGACCCGAAGCCACTACCTGGCCGAAAATTTGCAATGCTAACGGCTGGTTACTTTTTAAAATAGCCAAAAATAATTGAATTAACTCATTAAGGTCATCTCCCAACAAGGCGACCGAAATACCACCGCGAAAGCCTTGCTGAAGTTTTTCCCAAAATGACATATCAACAATGGGAGTGCTAATTATCCTTTCCTTAAAACCGGCAACAATCATTCTTTTAATGCAATCATCGCAATTCTCCAAACATTTATTCAAATGATCCACGTCCAATGCGTTGCCTTTGAACAACACGCATTTGCGCGTCGGCTCGTCCATTATTCCGAAAAGACAGCATCTCATTTTGGCGGCACAGTCGGCAAAAATTTTTGCGGTTATTGCGTTGGAAATAAATCCCTGCACCCCTTGAACCTCCTTCATTGCGTCCAAAAATCCATATCCGCAGTCTATGAGCCAGGCGATCGTAATGTTTCTTCGCACTAATTGCTCAAAAAGTTTTCCTCGCTCATCGCTTGACGCAGTTGCTATGAG
>JAIRLM010000043.1 GCA_031259325.1 Puniceicoccales bacterium | reverse complement strand
AATGCGCAATATGTTGGTACACATTGCCTCTAGGGCACGCAAATCCGTATCCGACCTCTTATCCGAATGTAGCAGATTTCCAAAACGAGCAATCAGGTTAGTAGCGCAGAATTAAAAAGCCCTGCTTAACGACGCATGGCCGCAAATTTTTCAATTGGAACATTTTTGCGGGAAAACTCTGAGAAACTCCGTTAGCAGCGATACCTCAGTAAAATGCATTTTTTTTAAAATTAATATATAAATCGCCCCACCAATGGTAATGTCTGATAAAATCTCTAATAGCGCTGCTATTTTTCCCGCGAAGTGAAAAGAGCCCAAAATGAGGTGCGTGGATAAAATCCACAGCACCAGCAATCCCGAGGCGAATACGATAGGGAACAGGCCGTGTTGATGCGCTGGCAATGGATGTAAAACTTGTTTCAGCGAACGCTCCAGCAAATACCATTGGAACATTGCCGCAAGGGAGTTGGCGGCGGCCATTCCCGTTACGCCAAAGGGGACAAGAAAAGACACGGTTAGGAACAGATTCGCAACCATGTTTATGATGCCGATGTGCAAGGGGGCCCGCATATTTTGCTGCGCGTGAAAGGCTCGAATGGCGATGGCGCCCAGGGCATAAAATGGAATGCCAGCCGCTGAGCCGCAAAGCACAGGAAACACACGATCAATGTCATTTGCAGAAAAATTTCCCCACTGAAAAAGCAACTGCAGGATCGGTTTTCCCAAGCAGATAAGTCCCAACGCCGCCGGGATTGTGATCATGAGTATTCCCCGTTGTGCCCCGCGATAACCTGCGAAAAAGACTGCAATGTCGCCGATTGCCATGGCCTTCGACAGACTAGGAAATGCAACCGATGTGATGGCAAAAACAAAGATTCCAAGTGGAAGTTCCGTCAATCGGCTAGACAGATAGAGCGTCGAAATGCCATCGGACGTGAAACAATAGGCAATTATGCGTGAGAGCGTGGTATTGATTTGTGCCACCGCCGCCCCAAAAACCGCGGGGAGAAATAGCTTCCAAAGCCGTTGCATGGATTCCATGTGCAGCTGCTCCGTGCGCCATTCCCAACCCCTCCGCTGCAGCATGCGCCAGGGAATTAATACCTGAAGGCCACCACCCACCAGCACTCCGACACACAATAATAGTGTGCACTGCAGCGATTGACTTTTTTTTAGAAAAAAGCCTGCCAATCCAGCGGCTAAAATAGTCACATTGAGAAAAAGTGCCAAAAGTGCCGGCCAGCCAAATGTATTTTCCACGTTCAGCGCGCCGCACAACATTGCCGCCACACATGCACAAACCAAATACGGGGAGAGTAAAACGGTCAGGCCAAGGGCACGTGTCCAGGATATGCTCAGCAAAGGCCACAAAACGGCTACGCAAACGGCAAAACCTCCAATGAGCATCAAAAGTGCCCGCGTCAACCGCGTGAGAATGGCATTGAGGAGTTGGTAAGCCTGGATGAAATTTTTTTGAAAAACATCCGTGTAAATGGGGATCATCGCCGATGTGAGGGCGCCCTCACCGAAAAGACGCCGAAAAAGATTTGGAACGGTGAATGCAAAGAGGAAAGCTCCGTTCCACGGCGATAGCCCCAGTAGGGCGAATATGACCACATCCCGGAAGAGACCCCCAACACGCGATAATGCCGTAGCCCAAGCGACGGAAACAACGGAACGCTCACCTCTCATTTATGGAAAGTGGTAAATTCACCGCTTTTTAAAGTCAATCCGCCGGCGAGTCGCCCGGCCATAAAGCACGGATGCAATACTTTGTGTAAAATTTGCATTTATAAAAAATCACGTATAAATTCCTCCATTTCATCTTCGGCGGGCTCTTCAGAGTCTTTGGCATGATCTCCCTCAATGGCAGTGGCCTCGTCATCGGATGCATCGATGGTTGTTTCATCGAAATTTATATCGTCGTTACTCCAATCTAACTCGGGAAAATTATCAGCAAAATCATCGTCATCGTTGCGGTCGAAGATGCGGGAAAGAAGTTCCATCACCGCTGCCCATATCATGCTAAATATGTTCGTCGTGGTTGTGGCGGTTGTAGTTCTTTCAAGAGACAAAGTGGGAGTTTCAACGGAAGCGGTTTCCTCCGCACTCAAAAGACCAGTCGCCTCTGGTGCGGGAGTTTGAGTTTCGGATTTTTGTGTAGCATCCGCTTCATTTGCAGAACTTGCCGGTGTTTCAGGTTTTGGCGGTTCGGCGGATGTCATTGCCGCTGCAGACGATGGCTGCGAATCACCCGTGAGCACTCCACTGCGCAATCCATCACCAGGAGGAAGCCCGGAGGTAACAGATTTTTCCGCTGGAAAACTCCTCCCTATGCGAGCCGGCGGCCGGTGAATTATAGGCGCGGAAGATGCTGATTTTTCGTAGCCCGTTACACCGTGCTTGGCAAAAATGTTTGCCCAAGTTTGTATGTTATTGCGAAAATTGCCCGTCCCGAATCTTGTAAGATTGCTTTCAATGGCAGCTAAAGATGATGATCCGTGCATGCCAAGTTCCATGCGTATTATTGCGTATTGTTTCATTGTAATATTCGCAACGACCTTTGTCATGTCCAATGGAGGCATTGTGGAAGCTCCTAGAGCATTTGAATCCGTAGGACCAGTTGACACTTCCTGTGCACGAGTCTGGTCGACGATTGTATTCAACGTGGCAGAGCGGCTACTGAAATCAGCAGTTAAGTGCAACGACATGATTTGCATTTTAACAATTAAACACAAAATGCAAACCTTATTTCGCTTATTCTGGCAACAAGGAGGACATCTGCAGAACGAACCACATTCCCGGTCTTGCAAATTCAACTTGCCGACAACACTGAGCATACCCGCACGGAGCTTCTTTGAAATTAATTTTGCAAGTCGCATCTACCCGTTCGCTTCCAAAATTCGCAACTCATGGGAAAAGAAACCACCTAAAGCATAAAGACGCCAAAAATCCAATTCGGCGCAAACGAAGCAAGAGTTGAGCGATTTTTATTTTCAGGTTATTTCATTTCGCATATTCCACACGAAGTCTATAGTCGCTTATTTTTATTATGTCTTTCAATTTTCCAAGAAATACCTTGACGCGGCAGTGATTTAAAAATGACCTCTCAGGAGAATGGATAGTCCATCGCTCCCCGGACACGTGGCCATAATTCTCGACGGCAACGGCCGCTGGGCACAGCGAAGGGGACTTCCGCGTCTTGCAGGTCACCGGGCGGGTGTGCGGGCACTGCGGAAAAACTTCAAAATCGTTCGCCAGTCCGGAACTCGCTACTTGAGCCTATTTGGATTCTCAACGGAAAATTGGAATCGGCCGACCGATGAGGTCCGGGGACTGATGCGCATCTTTTTAAATGCCGCCCAACGCAACGCCAAAGAAATTTTGGATGCCCGGACGCGGTTTCACTGGATCGGTTCCGAAAACGGGCTCGCGCCAATCCTCGTGCGACGCCTGCGCCAGTTGGAGGAAAAAACAAAACAGGAGGACGAATTTCATCTCATTTTGGCCATCAATTATGGCGGACGGGATGAGGTGGTGCGAGCCGCGCGGCGGATGGCAGGGAACGCTTCACCGGCTAATCCTTCCCAATGGACCTGGGAAAATTTCTCCAAATATTTGGATACGCGCGATATTCCGGATGTGGATTTGGTTATCCGCACTTCTGGCGAACAGCGACTAAGTAACTTTATGCTAATGCAAATGGCCTATGCGGAAATTTTTTTCACACCAACCCTATGGCCGGACTTTACCGGGGAAACATTTCAGCAGGCCTTGGACTTCTATGCTTCCAGAGACAGGCGGCGGGGCACGGCGGCGATTTCGGACGAAACTTGAATTTCCCACATCTTGGCGAGTTTTCCATTGCCTTTGGAAAAAGGTTAGGTGACATGAACCCATATGCACGCTGACAAGAAATTTTGGCAGTTTTTTCTCCTAGGTGGGGTAGTTTTATTTGGAGCAACTGGGTGCGAAACAACCAAGGAACGTTCCTACGAGCGCACCGTCTCCTACCGGTCGCAACTGCCACAGCTGGCGGATGCGTACGAAATCGAAAATCTGCGCACGCGCCCAAGAAAACCGGCCTATGAATCCCTAACTTATGAAAACTATACCGTTGCCAAGGGGGATAGCTACTGGCGCATCGCACAGAGTTATGGAGTTCCGCTCAGGGATCTTTTGTCGGCAAACGGTGCGGGACGGGAGGACGTGCTGCTCATCGGGCAGGAGCTTCAGATACCCATTCGAAAGGCGCCGCCAAATACGGAATTTTATCTGGTTTGCCGGGGCGATACCCTAACTGCCATCGCCAGGAGAAGCGGGTGTTCCGTTGGAGAAATTCGCCAGCTCAATTCCATTTCCGGGGACACGTTAATTGTCGGGCAAAAAATTCTCGTCCCCACATCTGGAACAACGAATCGTCCCATGCGAGAGCTGGGCGTCGTAAACGCGGACCCGAAGGATGTTTACGTCGTGCGCCGGGGAGATACGCTGTCCTCAATTGCCGCCGCTTATGGCATGACTCTGCGTGAATTAATGGATCTCAATAACATAGCACAGGCGGACCACATTCGCGAGGGGCAGAAGCTGGCCATTGTCGCCGGGCGGCCGAATGCAAAGGGATTCAAAACACCGGTGCGCGAAGGTAAAAATGACGGGAAAACCCAAATGTCCACCTCTGACGACGATCTTTCGGGGTTTTTCGATGAGGATGACCTCTTTGATACAACGCGATGAATTCAAAATCTAGAAATATACAACCACATCGTCAAATCACCGATTTATCAACAATGTAAAAATTGCAATTGACCTATTGTTTCAAGCTTTCTGCAATTCTTCCTCGGGTAGTATCCCGTTCGCAAAATTCATAACAAGAAAAATCACTTTTCTAGTAGGACGCGGTGGATTAAATTTTTCGGAGTTTATATCTGGGGCGCACTTTTCGGTTATGCATACATAAAAATATGTTTTCTGAAATGGTATGGAAAACGGGCTTATAAATTTTTCGAACGGGGTAAATCCAGGAATTCAAATCGAAAAATTATTATAGGAATGAGCTTTGCGAGCCGGATAAGTTCACTGAAATTTTCCAAGTTGAATAAATGTTCGTTTTGTTATTTACATGCCATTTGTATCGCGCGACACTCATAGGGTATAATGTTGGATCCAGTCAAACAAAAGTACCCGCATCTTGCAGCTGTTGTGCGCCAGTCGGCAAAGGCGTCGCCGGGAAAATCACCAATGATGACCGTCGGGACCGGGTTGGTTAATGTCCGGGATGTTGTCCATAACCTATCATGGACTGGCTTTTTTACGCATTTATCAATTTTGGTTGAAGTTGGAGTTTACAAAAATCCGATTTATGCTTTTTTCGGCGAAGTTTTTTCCTTGGGCGGAAGTCGGAGGGTGGATGTCTACAAGTGTGTTTTGGAGAATGCGGGATATCAAATTGAATCTACCTCAACTCCGACTGCCGGCTCGAAAGAGACAAAACCAGAGTGCAAACAATCGCAAAAAATAAAAAGCTTGCTTGCGGAAATTGACCAAAAAATGTCCGAAGCGCGGCGAAAATTGCGGATGCCCGTGCGGCCGACACCGCTTCCGTCCAATCCAGATGTGCCACGCTTTCCAGCAACCGAGAAGCCGAAGTCCAATCTCGCAGAGGATGCCATATCGAATCCTGCGAAGCTGGAACCTCCACCGGCACCGAAACCGGCGAATGTTCCCGTATCCATGCCGGCGTCGCCGCCTCCTGAAGTTGGTCCGGATTTGATGCCTATGGAACCAGCCCGTCCCATGACCGGCCCCGTGTCAATTTCTTCGATGTTGGATGACAAGGGGGTGGCGAGTATTACCTCGTTAACATGTAATGGAACCTATGATGCCGGGAAGGGATGTGTCATTTTTACGGGCGCAAACGGGAAAAAAATTGAAATCCCATGCATTGATGGCGTGCTAGACCTTGGCAAATTTTCCGGGCTTACAGAACTGGATGTCAACAATTGCCCAATCATAAGAAGTATAAAATTTCCCGGGCCTGGCATTTTACTCGATATGATTACTATTAACGGATGTAAAAATCTTAGTGGCGATATTGATATATCATCATGCGTAAATGTTTCGGATGTCAACATAGTTAACGTCGGGAAGATCTGCGTAATAATTCCAAGTGGAGACACTTTTAGTTCTCTATATATTAAAAATTGTCAAGATCCGGAAGTAATTACTACGGCGAATAATGATTCATTGGAAATCACATTTGAGAACTGCGAATTTTCGCAAGATGTCGTGAACAAGATGCAGCAACTGAATACCCGTTGTCAAGTGATTGGGCTCCCACGACCGGATCCCATGCCAGTTCGCGACCCACTTCCACTACATGTTCCGGTTCATGAGGTACGGCTCCCGGATGTCGGAGCAAGAGATCGGACTCCAGCGGCCGATGATGCGAAGCTATCTGCCGGCGAAAGAGCGGTCCCAGTCGGAATTCAAAACCAGGGTGCCAGCTGCTATGCAGCCTCTCTAATGCAATTATTATTTCAAAACAAGCAGTTCCGCCAAACAATTTCCGAATTATGCAAAAGGATTCCCTGCAATGACAATCATCAAAAACTTTTGCACTGCATAAATGACATCTTCACACACTTACAGAGCGGCACTGGCGCCTGCCCGCGGGAGTCGATGCAAAAATTTTTGCAACTCGAGAAAAATCTTGGATTTGCGAATGCTTTCATGCAGGACGACTCAACCCTCCTCCGGAAGGATGTCATAGAAAATTTGAGAAGGTTATTGGCCTGCACGGATGGGGTGGAAATTTCGGCCCTGGCTGCCAGGCTTTTGCCCGGCTTCCAGAAATACAGAACCGTGGATTCGCCCGATGGTAAAAAAACATATTTTGGCGGTCCAATCGGCCCCGGAGAGCGTGCAATCGAGGTTCGCCCGGAAGCAGGAAGCCTGGATGCCGCGCTTGAAGAATATTTCAGTACCAGGGAATTGACGGGGGCTGATCAATATTATAACAGAAGAACGAAAGAACGCGTTGATGCGCGTGAGTCCACCAGAATTAGCGGAGAACCGCCGGAAGTGCTCACGATTGACGTCATGCGGGTGCGGTATGATTATGATCGGCAAACTCAAGTAAAAAACGGGAGCCCATTTACATTCCCCGCGCGCATCGATATTCAAAAACATACGACAAATCCTGGCAGGGGTCCATGCATGTTCGAGCTGAATAGCGTCGTTGCCCACAGCGGCACGGCTGGTGGTGGACATTATATAGCATACGTAAAACGCAATGAACAATGGTATGAATGCAACGACAGCTCCGTCCGACAGGTGTCTTGGAGCGACATCGAAAAATTATTTAATGGAAGCGGCGGATTCCACGCGACGATGTTGTCCTATGCCAAATTTTGACTTGGCCGCACATCGCGTGTGGTGGATTCTTGCAAGGTGATGAACGTCGCGGCACCAATTGGGTGAAGTTCTTCGCATGTCGCGGGCAATTTTCAATTGCAACTTTAATGGAATGCCATCTGTATATTTAGCAAATAACTCAATGCCATCTTTTAGCGGCAATGTGGCGATGTGCTCCAGCAAGCTGGATGGGAAATGCGTCTGTAATTGCGCCGCGTAGGTTGCATTTTTGAGGTCAATCATGCCAAGGGCCATTTGCAAATGAACCGCGCGAATGTTGGAGATCCGCCGGAGCGCGCGTGATAAATTTTGCCAGCCCCACGCGCAAACACCTATGCCTTTGTAATATCGATACCCTATATCCTTTATGCCGATGTAATTTTTGGCATTTGCCAGAATGAAGCAGGAAAAAAGTTTATCGTCGGAAAATATGATTTTATTACATTTAACGAATGGTAGTAAAGACTCCGCCGCGGGAATGACCACCTCTCGAGCATATAATTTATCCCATAGGTAAACAAGGCGGTGATCCGCGAAGGCTTTGGTAATTTGGTTTCCCGTCCATGTATGCGTAATTGGCTCCTGCCACCAGGGTTGTCGGCGCGTTTTCCCCGTTGGATAAATCCATTCCGTGTCGAAATGGACCACGTCGGCCTCTGTAGTTTCAGCAACGGATTTGGCGTTGTCCACGATGTCTGACGTGAGCTCATCATCCGAGTCCAAGAACATAATAAATTTTCCCTTCGCCGCCAAAGCACCGAGCACGCGTGAATAGGCGGTTCCGCGGTTGATGCCGTTGCGTAAAACCACGATACGCGGATCACATCGGGCATATTCTTCCAAAATATTGGTCGAACCATCCGTCGATCCGTCGTCCACGCAGATGATTTCAATGTTTTCAAATGTCTGTCGCAGCACGCTATCCAAGGCACGGCTAAGGTATGGCGCCACGTTGTAAACGGGAACGATAATGGAAACTTCCGGAATTCGGTACACATCGGCATGCATTCGATTGGCGCAAAGCAACGCCAGCAATAATCCCAACAAATATCCCCGTCGCAGCAACATGGCTAAGTCTCCGTCGAATATTAGCGAAATAGCAATTTTTTTACCTTACTCCCTACCAGCGCATGCGTTTTTGGTAAAATTTCGTTGACCCACACGGGGCGGATGACCAAATGGACCCCATGCCCAGGGAGTATGTGATTTTAGAGTGTACCGAAGCAAAAGCGGAGGGAAAACCCGCTTCCCGGTACATGACAACGCGCAACAAGAAATTGCAAACGGAGAAAGTGGAAAAACGAAAATATAACAAGTTCCTCCGCCGGCATACGCTGCACAAGGAAATTAAGGAGTAGCGCAGAATTAAAAAGCCCTGCCGTAAACCCAATGAAAGACAACGAAATCTGGACAAATGTTCTCATCGCGCCGACGGCGATTTGTTACCACGCGGAAAGCGATTCGGTTCTTTTCCTGAGGCCTAGCGAACCTCTGCTCAATTGGTGCCTTCCGGGAGGAAAAGCACATTACGGGGAAAACTTGGAAGCGGCCATTCGCCGGGAGGTCTTTGAAGAAACGGGATTGTCGCCGGAGCGCTTTTTTGCCGTCGATACCTGGCAGGGGCAAAACGCCAAATATGAGGACATTCCGCTGGTTTCCGTTACCTACCTGTGCCGCGCGCCCACGCGTGAAGTGACATTATCCGAGGAGCATGGGACATTTGTCTGGAAACCGGTCCGGGAATTTGATGATTTTCAACCGCACACGGGCGGATTTAACCTGAAGACCATTGCATTGCACATTGCCCACTTGCGCGACTATCTTTAATTTCGGCGCTCCAAACTTATACGGACGGGCATCGCCTAAGTACGCTGTTTAATTCGCTCGTGTGAGTGTGGGGGTTTTTGAGACTTATTCATCAAAAATCTTGGAAATCGCGCAAAAAATCACATAATGTATCAAAATTGGACGGTGATGAATAACAACTCGGGAGCAAATCGAGGGGCAAGTGCTTTGTTGTTGCCTGTCTGGCTTGGGCTTTGTGCCACTGCAGCGCGTTAGCTGAGCGGGATCAAGTTTTTCCCGAGGATGGGAGCAAGAGCTTCGGCGATAATTATACGCAAACCGCCACCGGCAGCTATGGCGCTGCAGTATTTGGCGCAGGGGCTACTTGGAACAGCAATTTTTCCCACTGGACCATCGGGGATTTTGGGAATAATATCAGCTTAACTGTTTCGTCCCTTTTTCTCCTGGAATTAAATTGAGCGATTTAGTAAAGGTGGATTTATGGGATATGTTTTACATGGAAGCGCCAAGACGACGCACCGAATTCGAAAAGAAATACA
>JAIRLM010000024.1 GCA_031259325.1 Puniceicoccales bacterium | reverse complement strand
GATTGCAGACCCGCCACCTTTTTGAACAGCCATTGCTTTAAAAATACGGCCCAACTGCCAGAAGCCCAAAGCACTAGCAAGGTTCCCGGCACAACGGCAAGTGGCACACTTGGCGCTATGGGCGAATGCTGACATCGCAGCCAAAAACATTTGCCAAAAGGTGGACTGGAGATGTGTCGTTTTGGTTGCCAATGTATGTCCTAAGTCGCGCGAAGGATTTGCATCTCTCAAGCGACATTCACCGGGAGGGGGTAAGCCTGCCGCTTTATTTATATCCATAAACTTACAGGACCCTATGAATGTGTCCCAACTTGTCAAGTTGGAAATTTTCATAAATTTTCGCGAAAATCCGTGTTTCCGTTTCTCATATTTTCACGCACACGCACAATGAAACATACGGCGAAAAACGGAACAAAATAGACTTTTGCGGGAGGTCACTTGCCGCGGCTCCGTAAAATAAACAACAAAATTGCGACGGCTGCGAATCCAATCACGGGCCCCCAGGCTGCCAAATCGACGCGAAAATCGGGGTTGGCCTGGCCCCAGGAGACGGCGACGGTTAGAAAATAGTAGCCGAGAACCAGAGCGAGGGCGATTAAAGTGCCCGCTGAGTTTTCCTTCCGTTTCATACGAATCCCCAGAGGAATGGCAATGGCCGTGAGTAAAAATACAGCCACCGCCGAAGCGATGTGCCGCTGGAGGACATAGTTGGCGGCGATGAACGCCCGACGTTTTTCCTGGGAAAATTCCGGATCAACATTTTCCATTAGGACAGCCATCAGTTCAAACAGGTCGTAGTGTTTTAGCGGCTTGATCCAATCTTTACCGTCAGTGGATGTTTTATTTGTCAGGTTTAGGATGAAATTATCGAAATAAATTGGCGGCGATGGCGTAAATTCAATCTTCCCATAGCGTTCCGTCATCCCATGGCTAAGCATGACCAATAGTCCGGTGGCGTCTTTGAAAAATTCTCCGCTGGCGGCGTATAAAAATGAGTCTATTTTCCCACAGGCGTCCAATTCCCAGATATGTACCCCAATGGCCGACGAACCCGCTTGATCATCGACGAACAGAACATACCCGGGAAAATCTTTGATGAAATAATTCGGTCGAATGAAACGCATGGGGTCTTGAAAGGCCAAGTCGCGCAAACTTTTTCGGTAGAAGTGGATTGCCCGCGGTGCGTAAAGTAGATTAACGCCCATCGCAAAGAGCGAGGCAAGAAAGCCGAGTAAAAAAATTGGAGCAACTATGCGTGTCATTGAAACTCCGGAGGCCTGCAGAATCAGGAATTCATTCCGTGCCGACATGCGACCAACTGTGGCCAAAACTCCAGCAACCAATCCCAATGGGAGGGCATGGGTCGCCACCGAGGGGATGAGCATCAGAAGCGTCTTTAGGGAAAAAAGAAAGCTCATTTGCCCATTCGTAACAAGGCGCAACAGATCCTTGGTCGCGTTCCCAATAAGAAGAATACCAACAAAAAATAGGCATGCGAAAACGCACGCCCGGAGCGTTTGAAGGAAGATATGTCGCTGAAAGAGCATTTTTATGCGGACTTTGCGGGCTGATTTTTTTCCCGTTCGCGTTTTCGTCGAGCTCGAAAAAAATCTACTTCGAGCATGCCGTAAATTTTCACATCCTTGTAACTTCTATCCTTAAAGTGTCCCTCACGCCAGCACCCCTCCAATTGAAATCCCAATTTTTGGGCAACCCGCTGCGAGCGAGTGTTCGCCACCATATGGGTTAAATCGATGCGGTGGAGCTTCAAATCCTCAAAAACGTATTCAATGACCCTCCAAGCCACTTCCGTCATATAGCCCTGCCCCCAACAATCCTTATCCAACCAATAACCCATTTCCGTCCTATGGTTATAGGGATCCATGGTGAGGCTGATGATACCTATGAGCTCGTCGTGAGATTTTTCAACAATGGCCCAATAGGCGCAATGTTCAGGCTTTGCTTCGATTACATTTTTCAACCATTCCTGCACCTGCTCCGGGATGATGGGGTACGTGAAATAAAGCAAAAAATCAGTTACCTCCCGCTGGCCCATAAATTCCACGATGCGGTCAAAATCCGAAAATTCCAGTGGACGCAACCGCAGGCGCGGCGTCTCAATAACCTTATGTCTCGACATATAATATGCCACCAAATTTACTTGGAAGCACTTCACTTGCAAGCAAATTGGCGCATCGTGTCACTGGGGCGGTTTCTAAACAGAATTAACTAGCCGTGAGGCTCTCATTTGTGAGGTTTCAACTAGGGGAGTATTCGGATTTGCTTGATTGACTCCGCCGGGCCCGCTTCCCCCGCTGTCCATATTCTTTCTTCCCTTCTCCGTATTATCGCTGACTTGTCCGCCCTGTTGGAGCGTCGCCGGGCTTACCGTTTGCTCCCCAAGGGCCTGTCTCAATTCATCAACGACTGGGAGCCGGTTTATAGTTGTTACATCTGTCGCCATATTTTCCTCCTTCGAGTTTCCGATAGAAGCATGGCGGCGCCCACGGCGGGCGCAAGAAAAATAACATTTTTTTTAAAACCTTTGTTGTGGTGGAGGTGGTGGGAGTCGAACCCACGTCCTAAAAACCCACAGATGGCACATCTACGTGTGTAGCCGATGCTTAGCATCTGATCCCCTGGAATTCCAACGGCAAATTCCCACGGGACGAGCGCCTTAATCAAAACGTGGGGGAAGCGCGCCTTCCACGTCCTCGCCCGCTACCAGACGCCGCGCCATCCTAGCGGACCGTCAAATGACGCGACGGGCTGCCATCCCTGACAACCTCACCGGTTAAGCAGCCATGCGAGCCTTGCGGCCGAATAACCCCTTAACCAGTTTTCCCTTTTTGTTTTTGCCATTTCATGACATCGGATAGATTGTTAACGGAGCTAACCATCCATCTCCGGCACGCCATGCCATCCTACTTTTTTCAGTCGAAACCATGACACCCCCATGCCGGTTTTTATTGTCGAGCATTTTCGCTTTGACAGAAAAATAGCATGGGAGTACCAATGGGAAGTCAAGTAAAAAATGGATTTTCGCAGCACTGTCTCCTCCCTGGATTTTCCGTCCGGCGCGGAATATCGTATTGAGCCCTTCGAGGGTGACGGTGATATCCATTCGCTCATTGATATTATCCTTTCGGTCATGCGCCGCAGCCAGTTTTCATTGGCACTCAGCGAATCCCTGACCGGTGGTATGTTAAGCAGTTTAGTCGTCGGCCGCCATGGGGCATCGACGGTTTTTAAAGGCGCGGACGTGGTTTATTCGCTTTCTGCCCACGAGGATGTTCTGGGCATTCCCGGCGCCTATATGCGCAATTACGGGATCGAAAGTGTGGAAATCGCTGCGGCCGCGGCTAAAATCGTATTGGACAGATTTTCCACAACCCACGCGATCGCCATATCCGGGTTCGCGAGTCAATGGGACGGGGCTCACGCGGTGGACATCGGCGTTGCTTGGATGGCCTTTCAAACTCCGAAAAGGGTGCACCTGCAGCGGGTCGATTTTTCCGAGTTTCGCGGACAAAAAAATCTCATCCGCGAAAAGGCCTGCTACGCGGCGGTGAAGATATTTTTGCAACTTCTTTTCGCAGAGGCAGGAAAGTAACTCATTTCCCAATGCAAAATTGGCCGAATATTTGGTTTAAAACGTCTTCGGTCGCATCCCGGCCGGTGATTTTTCCTAAAGATTTGAGTGTGAGATTTAACTCCGTTGCCACGAGTTCAATGGGCGATTTTTTTTGAAATAACCCCAGTGCCGTTTCCATCCCGTGGATTGCCCCGCGCAGACATTCACCCTGGCGCACATTCACGACGCAGGGCAAGTCGTCTGGCACGATGCGGCTGGACTCCAATTCCAGGCAAATGCGATCTTTGAGTTCCGCAATATCCCGGGGATTTTGGGCGGAAATGGGAACCCTTTCCCAGGGCAAGGGCACATGTACTCCATCGGCAAGCGTTGGAAGATCCCGTTTATTGAGAAGAATGAGCCCTTTTTTTTGTCCGAGGATTTTCCAGTCGAAATGGTCCAAGTTTGGAATTGGCTGGGATCCATCAAAAACAAGGAGTACGAAGTCCGCGACCTTTAATTTTTCCCTGCTGCGCCGCATTCCCAGTTGCTCCAGGTCGTCCACCGCCGAATGCAATCCAGCGGTGTCAGCGATGCGCAGGTTCCAACTGCCAACCGCGATGGACTCCTCCAAAAAATCTCGCGTGGTCCCGGCGATTGGGCTCACCAGGGCCCGCTCCCGTCCCAAAAGTCCGTTGAGCAGGCTGCTTTTACCCACATTCGGAGGCCCAATGATCACCGTTCGCACGCCGAATTCCACTATCGATCGGTACCGGGCAGTGGATTCCAGTTGGGAAATCCGATTCCGCAGGGCATCCAAATTCTCCACCATGCGATACTCCTCCAACGGAAGTTCCTCCTCGGGAAAATCAAGGGTCGCCTCCAAATTAGCTAAAATCCGAACCAATTCTTTCCAAATATCATCGATTTCCCGCCCAATGCTCCCGGCCAGTTGATTTTGGGCCACGCGCAGTGCCGCTTCGCTTTGGCAATGGATTAAATCGGCAACCGCCTCCGCTTGGACCAGTTCCATTTTCCCGTTGAGAAACGCTGTCCGGGTAAATTCCCCCGGTTCCGCCAGGCGGCATCCACGGCGGCATAGATCTTCCAAAATTTTTTGAATGATGAGCGGATTTCCATGGCAGGAAATTTCCAACATATCCTGCCCCGTATAAGATCTCGGAGCTTTGAAATAAACAACCATCACATTATCCAAAACGGAGCCATCGATGGCCCTATAAACCCTTGCATGGGTTCGGCGCGGCTCCGGCGCCGGTGAAAAAATTGATTCGCACAAGGGCAAACACAGGGATCCACTGCACCGGATGACGGCAATCCCCGACATGCCCCACGGAGTCGACAAAGCTGCAAACGTTGATTCCGCCGTTGCCATATGGCTCCGTCGGATAATTGTATACCACCCGCCGGTCAACGGCATTTGCCGGTAGCGATGGAGATCGGCCTATGAATTTTTATCGGGTTCTTTCATGAAAAAGGAAAGCACGAGCCCTATAAACGTGGCAATGGGCAACATCATCAGGGCAAATCGGTAGTGCTCGGCCGCGTATCCGCCGGAGATAAGTGGAACTGCTTTGCTGCGAAAATCGATAAGTATCCCGCAAAAAGGCTGCATCAACCCTCCCAAAAGCATGATACAGGTATTGACCATGGCAACGGACGTAGCCTTCAGGAAGGGTGGGTTTAGTTCCACATTTGCTATGAAGCAACTGACCTGCGGACTCGACGCAATGCCGAGTACGAAAAGAATTCCACCGACCGCCCAGAGGGACAAGTGATGTGGAAGTAATAGCATCAGCAGGAGCAACGTGGAAAATACGCAGCTGTAGGAGAGGAAAACCCGCCGATGGCTCGAATAGTCGGAAAGAGCCCCGAGGACAGGGCTCCCCAAAAGCCAACCCATGTAAAGCATGCCATTGGCGAGTGCCGCCTGGGATTTTGTCGCTCCAGTAACTAATTCGATGTACTGAATTCCCCAAAAATCGGCAAAAACGACGAGAGGCATGAAGAGGACGCAAGCGATGCAGCCAATGATCCAGGTTTGTGGATTGCGTGCGACGAGCAAAAACCCGGAAATAAATTGGGAAATCGCGTGTTTATTTGAGTCAAAATAGGTGTCATGGCGGCGCATTTCCCATTCCGGGGTCGGTGGAAGTCGGCGCAAAATGAGAAACAGGCAACCAAACCCTAAAAGCCCCGCCAGAATCCAGGTGTTGCGCCAGTTGATAAGCTGCACCGTGCGCGCGATGGGCGCTTGGGCCAGCAGAGCCCCCAACATGCCGAGGGTCGTGGTTAATCCGGAAAGAAAGGCCAATTTTGAAGATGGAAACCAGACGGTGGCGACGTAGATCGTTCCGATGAAAGCAAATGCGGAACCAACGCCCATGAAAATGCGGCCCATGGCAAAAAGATAAATATTTGGGAAGGGGCAGGCGGCCAGGAAACATCCCAAAAGAATGAGAACAATGGATCCAATCAGAAGTTTGCGTGCACCGAAGCGGTCATAAAACGATCCAACGATGAGCTGCAGTGGGCCGTATACAATGTAGTAGAGCCCGCAGGCGAAACCGATGGTCGTCGCATTGGCGTTAAAAGCCACCTGCAGGTCGGTCTCCATCACGCTGGGAATCACACGGACGAAGTACTCATAAAGGTAAAAAATCGCCGTACAAATCCACGCGCCCCACGCCACTCGGCGAACGGCCGGAGCCGCCTTGAGCGATTCCAAATCCTCCACTGCCATATGGTCACCGATTGGTTCGCCGAAAGATAAATTCGTCAATGGAAAATTCTCCAAGCGAGAGGTTCATAATTCGCGTTTATGCGGATTGATGCGGTGCTGCCAATCTGCCTGGAGCCGTGAGCGCCGCAAGCATCCCAACTTGAAGAAACCGAGCGAATAATGGCACATTTTGCCGGATAAACGCCTCTTGGGCCCCTCGAGGTAATTCTCGAAGCGTTTGCCATGCGCATTCGCAAAGTTCCGGATCCTGCATCGCCACACGCATCAGCCCGAAAAGCAATTCGGACAAATAGTGTCCGCGAAATGGATTATCGGCCGGATCTGTTGTATAAACCCGTGCGCCTTCAAAAAGCTTCGTTGGGAAAATTCCGCCCGTTTCCGGATTATCCAAGCACTGTGAAAGTATGTCATTGGATACGCTGAGCACTTGTATGTGTTCCCTGGCAAAATCGTTCCAGCCGGGCGGCAAAAATCGTGTGTGGTGCGGAGAAACGAAGGCTGGATTGAACACCACCGCCGGGACAGAATTACGTGCTCCCGCAAAAATGCCAATACCTCCGCCCATGGAATAGCCTGTGATTTGTAGGTTTTCCGGACGGAAGATTTCAACGCAGCCGCGGACAAACAGGTCGCCGTCAACGTAAACATCGGGCATTAATCCAAGGCCCTGGCCAATGTCGGCCACCCAGTTGAACCAAGAACCCTTTTCCCAAAAATCGTCGCTGGCGGTGTCGCGAATGTGTAAACAGATCTTTTCAAGCGTCTCATCGTAAATCATCGCAACAGCAAAATGGGTTTTGGGATTGAGGAGGATGTGGCTGTCCTTGTAGGCAACAAACCCGCGCTGACGCAAGAGCGCCGAAAATTCGTCCAGCCTCCTTTGCACTTCCCCGCGATTTCCGACGCGGCACTGTTCGGGAAGTTCCAGTTGCAATTCATTTTGCTCCGGGGCGTTTGCGACGGGCGTTGTCCCCGATACTATAAAATTCGCGGTTGCTTCCGGCTGATCGATTGAGTCGTACTCGGAATAAATAATTTGCAAGTGGTTAGAAACGAGGCGCATGTGGCTTTTTAGCAATTCCCTGCCTCCTGGAGTCGTGAGAAACGTTGCCACGGATTGCACGATTGCCCCATCCCCGTTTGGGCGTATGCCCAGCGCGCGGGTTAGCACCGTGCCAAATGTTACTGCAAGCGATTGAGTTACGTCCAAAGCATCCCGGGCCACGGAGTCGATTTCAGCGGGATTTTTCCAATTCGAAAGCAAGGGTTCCCAGAATTGGCCTGATGTTATGTTTTTCATATTTTTATGCTATCAAATGGCTGCCAAAGTCAAGTAAAATGTGATACAATATGCTCTCAATAAACAACTTGTTCCGCGGGCGTCAACTTGTCCGTACTATCGTCGGAGGCTCTCGCAGGGCTTGCTTTAATTCCCAGCGGTGACGAATGAGCTCTTGGAAATCTTCGCCACTTTCATTTTCGATTTGACGGGTAATTTTAATGATTTCATTTTCTATGTATTTGTCATAAATAGTTTTAATGCATTCGTTTATTTCTTTCAGTGGGTCCTCCGATTTTTTGCCGTCGAGCAAAGTTTTGCCAATGGCGCTTTGTTCCTCCGGGGCAAGACATTGCAGGATGTCATCCATGGAATTTTCATTGAGCACCTCTCCAAGAATGCGGTTGAGAAGTTTCCCCGCCGCAGATGCCTCCACCCACCGCTCGTCCACCACCTGGGCAATGGCCGCGGCATATTCCGGCTCCATGATAAGTAACCTGAGGAGATTCCCCGCCGCGTCGTAGGGCAATTCATCCCCTTTTGGCAGCGATACTTCGGGAATATTTGGCCGGGTATTGAAGTAATCCGCCTTTAACTCTTCCAATCCCATGCCCGTTAACCCGGCCAATTGACGCAGAAATTCCAATTCACTCACCCGCGATGGCACTTCCCGGATGGCCGCAAAAATTCGGCGCATGGCATGCTCCCGGTGAGCCTGGGAAGTACACTTGGATTTCGATAAATGGTAATCCACCAATATTTGCATGATGGATTTCGCGTTTCCAATGAGCTCACGTATGGCTTCAGGTCCGTGCTCCAACAGGAATGAGTCCGGGTCCTGGCCCTGCGGAAGCGTGACAAAGCGCAGGTTAACACTCTCGGCCAAGGCAAGTGGAATCATCCGAATTGCCGCATCCCGCCCCGCCCGATCCCCGTCGAGGACGCAAACGATTTCCAAAGCATAGCGGTGTAGCAGGTGGAGATGTTGGGCGGTGATGGCGGTGCCCTGGGACGCAACCGCCGTGGAAATACTGCATTCATGGCAGCGCAGGCAGTCGATTTGCCCCTCCACGAGCAAAAACGGCGTTACTTCATTCACCGCCGAACGAGCCAAATCGATGGCAAAAAGCAGGGATCCTTTCTGAAAAATAGGCGTTCCGGGCGAGTTCACGTATTTGGCGTCCGCGGTTTTTCCTTCCGGCGTCATCCCGTCGACGGAGCGGCCGGTGAAGGCAATGGTTTTTCCGTGGACGTCCCGAATGGGGATCATTAGCCGGCCCTGGAACCGGGGAAAAATTTCCGTCGAATTCTTGTCATTTGCCACAAAAAGTCCCGATGCGACGAGGGACTGGTGAGAAAATTGCCGGCGCAATTTATCGAGGAACGTCCCGTAGTTACATGGCGCAACGCCGATGCCATAGCGCTCCGCTGCGTCCAGGGAAAATTTTCGATGCTGAGTCCAGTAAACCCTTGCTCGGTGTCCGTCGCCGGTGGCTGCAAGAAATGCCTCGCGGAAAAATTTGCCGACAACCTCATGAATGGCCAAGAGCGTACGCTTGTCACTTGTTGCGTCCTTCGCGATATTTGTCCCCGATTCGTGCTCTAATTTGAAGTCGTACTTCTCCGCCAAAAACTCCACCGCCTCTGCGAATGTGAGCTGCTCCTTAAGCTGTATAAACCGAAACACATCGCCGCCATTCCCGCTGCTATAGCAATGGAAATACTGCCGCTCCGGATATATGAAAAAGGATGGGGTCTTTTCATCGGTAAATGGGCTCAGCGCGCGCATGGCCGCTCCGCAACGCCGCAGGGAAACGTAGGCACTGACCACGTCGCAGATATCCACTTTGCCCCGCAGCGCTTCAATGGACTCCCGGCGAATGAAAGACATTTCAAATCTTCTGCCATGGAACGCATCCAATCGCCCGAGGCAAGCCATTAGATGGGCTACGGCCGGCATGGTATTTCTCGGCGAGGTGAAATGACTGGGCGGAAATATGATTGGAATTTTTCCGTTGGAAATTGGACCTTTTCATGCATGGAAGATTCGTGCCGCTGGAAATGTTCGTGCGCCTACGACGGAACGGATTACAACGGTTGGCAGAGTCAAAGCGGCGGCAATACCATCCAGGATTTCATCGAGCGTCGGCTGGCGGAAATTTTCGCCAAACCCATTCGCATCTACGGCGCCGGACGCACGGACGCTGGAGTACACGCCACGGGACAGGTTTTTCACTTTGATGCCCTTTGGCCCCATGGAGCGGACAAATTGCTCCGCGCACTGCGCTGCGGATTCCCGCGAACGATTCAAATTCGACGGGTCCAACGGGTTACAAAATCCTTCCACGCGCGCTTTTCCGCCGTTGGAAAATGTTATGTCTATCAGTTATATCTTGGCCAAGCGGATCCATTTTTTCATCGCTATTGTTGGAGTCTGGGGTCCTCCGTGCTCGATTTTTCGGCAATGGCAGCGGCGGCGCAATACTTCAACGGGACGCACTCATTTCGCGCCTTTGCCAAAAAACGCGGCGATGAAGGAGGGGAAACATACATCCGCACCATTCGCCGGTCGGAACTGCGCCAAAGCGGAAGAAAAATTACATATATCACGGAAGGCGAAGGATATCTGTACAAAATGGTCCGCCGCATGGTGGGCGCCCTTGTGGACATCGGCCGGGGGACAAGAAATTCGGCCAACTTAATTGCCGCGCTGCACACCAGCACGGGAAATTTCCAAGCGGCGCCGGCGGCCGGACTTATTTTGAAACGGGTCTTGTATACCTGCGGCGGTTAAAAAATTTTGCTGCGGGATTCCCACGCCTGGCACGGTCGAAGGTTGGTGCCGCCAGAGTAGAATCTCGCAAAATTCCGTCAAGGTAATTCATCCTTCGCGTAAATTCCCGGTTCATATCCTCTAAAACCTTTGATTCTTCCGAGTTTGGCGGAATTTGGTTAATAGCCTGTTTCATCGCTTCTTCCACTTCGCTCCGGTGCGCGAGGAGGTTAATGAGGTGAGCCTTGCGTTGCTCCATGCTCAAAATGTCACTTTTGTTGAGTTTTCCCAGATAAAATCCCGTACTGCCCTCGGAAGTATTTTTCGGGAGGAACGTGGCCGGATTCAACGCATAGCCGTTTGGATTGGGGTGGCCTAGGTCAAAAAGAAATGGTTTGGACGATCCATTACCGCACCTAAGGAGGCCAACATTTCCGTTTTTATTTGCATCCCTATCACCCAAGAGTCCGACGGTTAGCGCATAGGATAAGCCGGCAAATGTCCCATCAACCACACCCTTCTCAATCTCAGTGTCCCCAAGCGTTTGGAATGAGGCAGTTGGATCGCCACTTCCCGCCATTTCCGTCATTAAAAAATAGCGCTCCTCACGCTCATCCGTTTGCACTTTTCCAAGAAGCGCCTCCGGGGCCAGTTCTGCGGAAAGCGCTCGGGCAACTTGAAGGGCGGCAAATTCCTGCAAGACTTCTTTATTGATGTTCTTGGCGGAACGCTTCGTAAACATTCGATGGAGTCGCCCCTTGGGATTTGGCTTACAAAATACGGTTCCATTACCTTCGACATCGTCCTTTCCGAAAACAACCTTGACCATGTAGCTTTTTTGATAGGCGGGAGTAAGGTCCATGACCATTGCCGCCAATTCGTTTTGTTGGCTTTTGGAAAATTCCCTAGCCGCATCGAGCAAAGTTTTGTCACCTAAATTTTCAGCTCGAAGCTCGGGAGGAAGGAGTTGGCTATTTTCCTGCGACATTTTTTGCAGCTGTGCAAATCCTTCCGGACTTTCTTGAAAAAAATTTGCCATATCCCCCGCGTAAACGCGACGAACCGTAAATCCGCCTTCGACGCCCCCGGGTTTGTCGCCAATAATTGCCCACCCCGGCGCGAATTGTTGCAGGGTCCCATCTTTAACCTGGTACTGAATTTCCCTTGGGAACGCCGCCATATTTTTTTGACGAATATTTTTTCGATCAGGGTTGGCAGCAAACTGCCTGCCAACATCCATGGCCGCTATTTCCGCATCCCGGTCAATGGTAATTGCATTGGACTTGCCGGCCTGTTGCGCTCCTATAGCAGCCCGGATCGGTACGGTGGCTTTGGCCCTAATTACGCCCGAAGTATAGCGCGAAAACGATGACGAAATGGGTAAATTACTGGAAGGTAAAATTGGCATTAATATTAATTTTACCACATCGCCCACTAAATGTCTATATAAAACTATGAAATCTTTACATGTATTACGAAAAGTCAGATAGCTACACAGTGAAAAAGATTGTCCGGAGTGAAGTTTTGCAATTTCTATCAATTTAATAAAACAAGCAAGGCATCAGACGAACATGGTAGCGGAGCTGCCATAAGGCTTGGCTAGTCAGGCCCCATGATGTGTTGCGCCAAAATATGTGGGCGTATCGCCGAAAAAGGCTTGAATTTTTTACAGGGCGATGAGAACTTCACCCCAAAGGTCGGCGGTCGGCCTTGGTCAACTTAAAAAATATAATATCCCAGGCTCGGGCAACCGGGTACGGAGCTACGATTATGAGTCAACCCAATGCAAAGGAACTGTTTCAGGCCGGTGTCCATGTGGGACATCAGGTAAGGCGCTGGAATCCGCGTTCGAAACCCTACGTGTATGCCAATCGGTACGGCATCTCGATTATAAATTTGGAAAAAACGGTGTCCCAGCTGGCCAAGGCATGCCAGACGGTGGAAAATTTGGTCGCGGGTGGCGGGAGGATTTGGTTCGTCGGAACGAAGCCGCAGGCCCAGGAAATTATTCGTGAGGCGGCTCGTGCGGCGGGAGTTCCATTTTGTGCCCAGCGGTGGCTTGGTGGTACGTTGACGAATTTTCGGACCGTCAACCGTAGCCTGCAGAAATTCAAGCGGCTTTTGAAAATGGAGGAAAAAGGGGAAATCGACCAGATGCCCAACAAGGAGGCCTCCGCCCTGCGCCGGGAAATGGCCCGCATGCAGAAGAATTTCGAAGGATTGTTGGAAATTTCGGAGCTTCCCGACGCGCTGTTCGTGGTTGATATTCGCCACGAGTCCATCGCCGTCCATGAGGCCCGACGCCTCAATATCCTCACCGTTGGTCTCGTTGATAGCAACGCCAATCCGGGCGAGGTGGACATCTGCATTCCCGGCAACGACGATTCCTCCCGGTCCATACGCATCATCGTCGACGCCGTCGCCGAATCCGTGCGTGCCGGATTGGAAGCCCGGGAACTGCGCGGGATCAGTCGGGCGTCCCATGCCAATGCGGAAACCCAGGCGTTGATCAGCCCGGAGGTTAATCTTTCCGAAACCGCCGAAGCGGTGGTGGAAATGGCCGGTGAAGACGGAATAGAAGAATAGGTGGCATTTATGGTAGAAATTACGGCTAAAATGGTAGGCGAACTTCGGGAACGGACCGGAGCAGGCCCGCTGGATTGCAAACGTGCGCTTGGGGAAAGCGGCGGAGATTTCGAAAAGGCCGTCGAAATTTTGCGAAAGAAGGGCGTGGCCAGTGCGGCGAAAAAGGCGGATCGTACGGCAACGGAGGGCATAATTGAGGCCTACATCCATACGGGTGGGCGCGTGGGCGTGCTTGTGAAGCTCAACTGTGAAACGGATTTTGTGGCTAAAAATGACCAGTTCAAGGCGCTAGCCAAGGACATCGCCATGCACATCGCCGCCACGGCACCGGTTTATGTTCAATCCTCGGATGTCCCGGCGGATGTTGTCGCAAAAGAAGAGTCCATAGCCGCGGAACAGGTGGCGGGAAAGCCGGCCCATGCCATAGCGGCAATTGTAAAGGGCAAGATGGAGAAATACTACGCCTCCGTTTGCCTTCTCAATCAACCATTTGTTAAGAATCCGGATGTGACCGTTGGGGAATTAATTAGCAGTTTTGTCGCTAAAATCGGTGAAAATATCCACGTTGGCGGCTTCGAACGTTTTCAAATCAATGCCTAATTGGTTTCATGGCAGTTTATTTTATCTATGGAGACGATGCATTTTTGGTGGAGCGGGAAACTGAGGCCCGTATTCGCGAATTTGTTGGGGCTTCCTTTGAGGTTCTTGATGGCGGCACTCCATTGAAACCACTCTGCGGGTCTTTGCGAACCGCCATCCGCACGCCTTCGCTTTTTGGCCCGCAGGCCATCTGGATGAAATCGCCGGCATTCGTCCAAAAGGCGCCTCTCGAGCAGGACGAGCCGTTTGTTGTAGATTTATTTGGTCTGCTGGAACAAACCAAGGGTTTGGATGTGCCGCTTTTTATTTCCAGCCATGCGGTGGACCGGCGGCTTAAGGCGTTTAAACAGCTGATGAAGCTGAGCGACGCCCATGAGGTATTTGGGGGAGCGGAAACATTTTTGGACGGAGAAATCAAGCGCCGTCGGCTCAACTTTCCAATTCATTTGCGGAAAAAATTTTTGCAAAAAACCGGGGGGGATTTGCAGTTCATCGACGGTGAATTGGAAAAGTTGCAACTCCACGGCGACTCAGATCAATCGGTTGAAGAGGTCGATATCGCGGACCTGGTGTGCACCGGCCCGGAAGATCGCTTCTTTGAGCCCATCGATGCTTTTTTTTCCCGCAATTGGCAGCGGCTTCGCGACATCATGGCGGGAAATGGGTGGGAATCTCGCGCACTCATCGCCGCGTTTCAAAGCCAAATCCGTCTGATCATTCAGTTAAAGGCGGCTAACTTGCGAAGTTTTTCTAAACAAGCAATGGATCGCCACATGCAGCGAATGCGGATTCAACCGCTGCCTTCGACTGGCAAGCAAAGCCCGTGCGTTTTTTTTCAGAATCCCTACTACCTTTCCCGGCTTAGCGATGCGGTGGATACTTTTTCGCTTCCCGATCTAGTGCACATGCAGCAACAATTTACCAAGTTATTTCAGATGCAAATGCCAACGCTGGCCGTGGACGATGTCCTCCATTGCTTGCCGGAATATTCACGCTAACCTCGGGTTGAACGGATCGTGCCATCGGGTTGGCGTCGCTTATGCAACGTAAAAAACATTTGACTCACTTCACCGATTCCGTGGATTTCAGGAAGTCTTATGGATAGGGAAGCGATCGAAAAGCGCGTGAAAGAAATTGTTGTAAAGCAATTAAATGTTAATATGGAACAGATTACTCTGGAAAGTTCGTTTTACGAGGACCTTGGAGCCGATTCGCTGGACCTCGTGGAATTGGTGATGGCATTCGAGAGCGAGTTTAGCAATGAGGTTGCCGGCGAAATTCCGGAGGCAGACGCGGATAAGTTGCGGACGATTAAAGACGTGGTCGATTATATCCACGCAAAGGCGGGATAGTTTCTTGCGGTTATTTTCGGGTCATCGGCCATGCAACGGGGGCGAGGGGAAGCGCTGAATCGTGTCGCCGTCACGGGGATAGGTGCCCTGACGCCGCTTGGAAATTCCTTCGAAACCAGCTGGGAAATGCTTCTAGCAGGAAAGTGTGGCATACATCGGGCGACGAAAATTGATGTAAGTGTTTTTCCGTGCCAGGTCGCTGGGGAGGTACTCGATTTTGACCCGGCCAAGTACCTGGACGCCAAGGACGTGCGCCGCAATGACCCCTTTGTACACTTCGCCGTCGCCGCAGCCCGCATGGCAATCGGTGATGCACAACTTGATATGACCAAGGAGGACGCCTACCGCGTGGGTGCCATCGTCGGGTCTGGTATCGGTGGGCTACAAACCATTGATACTCAGTCAAAAATCCTCCACAACGAAGGTGCCCGGCGCGTATCCCCTTTCATGATCCCCGCGCTCATCGTGGACATGGCCAGCGGGGTTGTGGCCATCGCCGTGGGCGCAAAGGGGCCGAATTTTTCTTGCACCTCTGCCTGTTCCACGGGGGCCCATTCCGTCGGAGATGCCTACCACTTCCTGCGACTGGGAAAGGCCGATGTGATGCTTGCCGGTGGAACGGAGGGCGGGGTGAATGCCTTCAGCTTTGCCGGATTTAGTGCCATGAAGGCGCTTTCCACGTCCTACAACGCTCAACCGGAGCAAGCCAGTCGGCCATTCGATGCTAAGAGGGATGGCTTTGTCATGGGCGAGGGAGCTTGCATTCTTATCCTGGAAACCCTCGAACACGCCCTAGCCCGCGGAGCTCGAATTTATTGCGAAATTGTCGGTTACGCAGCCAATTGCGACGCGCACCACATTACCGCGCCCGTGCTCGATGGGTGTAATCTCTCCGCGGCCATGCAAGCCGCGCTGGCGGAAGGAGATATTCCACTAAATGCCGTTGATTACATCAATGCCCATGGGACTTCTACCATTTATAACGACCTGTGCGAAACCAACGCCTACAAGCTATGCTTCGGCGAACATGCCTATGACATTGCAATTAGCTCCACAAAGGGCGCCACGGGCCATATGCTCGGGGCCGCGGGAGCCTTTGAATCGGCCGTGTGCGTCAAGGCGATCCAAACGGGTATCATTCCACCGACCATAAACTACGAAAATCCCGACCCGCAATGTGACCTCAATTACACACCAAATAAGCCCATGCATCGGAATGTCTCCGTTGCCATCAAGGACAACATGGGATTCGGCGGACATAACGCCGTGTTGGTTTTTAAGAAATACGCGGCTTAGTTACTAGGCTTTCCTTCGCGCCGTGTGGAGCAAGGGATTATTACCGAAACTTTCTTCTGTTTTGACAATTTTTCACTTATTCCAAAAATTACTTGTCTCCATGCCATTTTATTGCTAAAATGTATCTACTATGGTGGACGGAGTTGGCACTGTGGCTAGAAACGTGGCCGCTTATGATGCACTGACTAAAGTGCAGACAAATGGATTCTTCGATGCTCTCGGAAAGGCCTTTCGCGGAGAAATTAAATGGCGTGATTTTTTCAGTTGTTTTGCCGCACTGAAGTTCGAAAAGACATTTGAGGCCACATTTAAATCGCGTGCGGACATCCACGAAAGGCTTAACCCAATGCTTATAGCATTAAAAGAAGAGGCCGAGGGAAACCGCGTAGATTCCAAAACATTATTTTCCATATTAAATACCCGCGATGCGGATGGTGTAAACATAGCTATGGTTGTATGTTCGACGAAAGAAGGCGCAGACCTCATTGCGGAATTGGTTGACAAACTTTCCGTGGATGACCGTAGAATTTTACTACAAGATTCTAAAGATAACTCAAGCCTCAATCTGTATAATTATATCGCTGCGAATGTCGGGGAGAGAAAGGAAATACAAGAAGGCGGAGTATTAGCCAAAGTGGCAGAAATGTACACAAAATGCGGCATCCCAATCGACTCACGCCAGGCAAATGCCGTCCTTGGCGAAAGATCCGAGGAGGAGGAGGTCAATTCTATGGCTAACATGGGTACTGGACGGCGCGAAGTGGATATGGCAGCCGTGCAAAAAAATCAAACAACACGGATGTCAAAAATATTGGCAAAGGTTTTGCCGGAACCGGGGCAAAAAATGACCGCAGAACAAATTGGGCAATTCAGGGAATGGCTCATCGCAGGGGCGATAGACGATATTGGTCTAAATATCGATATTTTCATTGGCGCCTTTGGCGGCGATGAATTAGCGGAAGCCAACATACAACAACTGTGCAATGCGCTTTACGACTACGACAATGGAGTAACATTGAAAGAAATATTATTAGATCCAAATATCGCTGACACAGGCGATGAATCTGGACTTGGCGTGGCAGCCTACGCGAAGGAAGCTTGTTTCCCTGATGAAATTTGCGAAAAATTACTCGAGCTTTACGAAAAATGTGGTCTCAGCGATCAAGCTGCCCAAATACGAGAACGGCCAAATACCGGTCCTCTCTTATTCGGGACTAGGGAGTGGCGTTCAGAATCGGCACTTAGCGTCATGCACTCAAATACCGGATCTCCACTTAAATATTGCGATATCACCGGGACCCGAAGCGGTGCAGCTTTTACAAATATCCGGCAATTGGCGCAATTTCAACAGCTGAATCATGTTAGAATTGGTGCAGGTACTGATCACGTTACCGTTGACGACCTGACGCACCTCTTTAGAGAAGCCAAAAATCTTAAAAAGTTTACTTTGCGGGACAATCGCGGTCATCCGCAACACATTACCGCTGAGATGGTCCAGGAAGCAATAACGCGCTCGGGGCGAACTGATATTGAGCTCGACTGCAAACCCGTTGCAGCATCGGTCGCTGCCCCAACGGTTTCCTTGCCCGATGATGCGGCCGTTGAAGAATTGGAACGTGCCGTTTTGGGTGATTTCGATGTGCACAACGGCGAGATTGGCAATTTCGACCTCGCGGATATTGACACGAGGGAGTACGAAACTTTATACAATCGTGCGGCAGGTTACTCTATGGGAAACCCGCAAAATTATACGGCCGAAAACCCAGGGAAAAAGGTTCCGACCAGGATGATAGAGAAGGGCAATGCAGAACGACCTGGAGAATTGTTCGAATTTATCAAAGCGCATCACCCAAACTGTCCTGAAATTTGCGATCATTTTGCGTTGGATACAAATCCAGCAGCCAGCGTTTACCAGACCCATGCGGCGGCACTGGTAAAAGAATTTGGCGACGATTTTGAAAAAGGAAGTCTTTCGCACATAATTCCTCAGCATTTTCAAGCGGATTGTTCCCGAATCGTTTGCGGAGAAAATCGTACCACGTGCGTATCGGCATCTCCGGAACAGAGTGGCGATCCAGGTGTATTTCTCCGGGCACTCGCGCTGGAGATAGGCGATGGTGAATCTGGGCTAGTTGTCGCCATAGCCGAACCCAGGTATTTTGGAGATGGAGTAGGTGGACTTTCGAATGTAGAAACATTTAAAAAAATAACACTTTCTAATGGCGGAGTTGTCACAATTAAAAAAGGAGAAATAACCGGGAAAGACGGCCAAAAAAAGACGATATATCAAATGCTCCCTCCTTCTTGGGCGGACAATACTGCTTTATCTAATGAGGTCATGCTGGAATTAAATCAGAAAATCGAAGAGTTTTGCGCCGAAAAAGGAATTAAAGTAGTAAATATGCATTGTGCCGGAGGGTTGGGACGCGCCCCGACTCTGTGCGTTTGCAATGCCATCACTCGGACGGCTCAAGCGGCACAGGAAAAGGGGTTGGCGTGTTGTTGCGATTGGGATCGGCAGACGGAGCGGGTGGTCGACGGAAAAGTTAATTTGGCTTACGTGGTGAGGAACGTGACCCTTAAGGGGGCTGCCACACGTAGCACCTTTGGACAAAGTGGTGTTCAGTTTGAATCTTTTAAAAGTTTTGCGGAGGCGGCGGCCAATGAATACCGCTCGGTCTTGGTTGCGGCATAAACTATGAAAATCCAAACCATCAATGCGATTCCAATTACGAGCCAAATAAGCCAATTCATCGAGATGTATCTGTTGCCATCAAGGATAACATGGCGGTGGAGAATAACCAAAAAGTAACTTTCGCAAGAAGTTCATTGCTTTTGCGATCTTTAACGATGAACATATTGGCGGCTATAGCGATGTAAATATAATGAATTTAGGTGATTAGGGAAAGATATGGCTTGACAACATGCGCATGGATAATTTTCGTTTGCCTGCTATGAATGTTGCACAGGATGTGTTGTTGCACAAATCGCTAACGCTTCCGTCCGCAGGTATCCCAGAATGCACCAATGCGTATGATTTTTTGCTGCAACTTTTTGGGAGCAGGCAGCGTGTGGAGCGGGTAAGCGAGGATATTCGTGTAATCCTAAGCCTCCATGGGACGTCCGTGGAGCAGGACGCGTACGCCGGTTTCGTTGATAAGCCGGGAAACGAGTCGGCTTCTCGGCTATGGTCGACGCTTGGCCAGTGTTGCGCAAGAATTGCCGCCGATGATTCGAAACTGGAGGATTTGCAAAAGATCCAGGAGATCCTTTCCCATCTCTCATCCAGTTACGCTCGTTCAACGTATGTTACGCCCCCCGAATTGGCATCGGCGGTGGAATTGGTAAAGGTGGCGCTTGCACGCAGGCGGCTGGGACGACAAATCACGACACAACTCACGTACCAGGGGCGCATTGGATGGTATCTCGCCTATGCGATGGATTCTAGGGGGGAACTCATAGCTGCCATCTTTAAAAACAGCGAGTGTCGTTCGAGTTGGATGAAAATGGACCAGCAACCCAGGAGAGACCTCCCGCCGGCCTTCGACGAATCTGTCCCTTTGGCGGCGGACACGCGCAGTGCCTGTGATTCCGTGGATTCGAAAGAAACGGACTGGACAGACCTACTCATTGCCGAGGAAACACTCCGCCATGCCCGAGTGTGCCGGGAAGAACCTCAGAGTAACACAAGCGTCACTTCCGAGTCCGAGCTCGAGCCCGTTGACGGAGAACTACGAGACGATTTTCTGGCCAATGGAGAAGATATGAATCCACCGGCAGCCGACGACGTTATCCGTGATGTCATGCCAAAACCGGTGGCGGATATTGAGCCAAATATACCGGCAGGGGATGCCAACCCGGGTACAAGTCTAGACCAAGGCGAATCCGACGGCTGGGTGTATGTGGAAGAAACCCCGGATGATGGTGAGATAGTTGCGCCGCATAACGATCGAGAAGAAGGCCCGGAGTGGGAGGACGCTGGTGGCTCGGACGGCGAAGTGTTAGATAGTCCCAAATCTGAGCTGGAAAATCGCGAGGTGGCTGCAACTTTGTCAGAGGTCGACGATGTTGTGTGTGAGCCGGTGAAGGACGTTGTCGACCTCGGCACAGATCTTGAGCAACCAGAGGACGAAATCCTATCGGAAGTGAAGAAAATCCCGGACGGACAAACGATTGTGTTGCCGGAGGATTCACGGCCTGGAATTGGGTTCACGGGAGCCTTAGGCGAAGGATACAGCGGAGAAATTCCAACGCTTGAACACGTGGAAAAATTCGACGAACTTTCGCCGGAAGAACTCGGGGGGGCCGAAGAGGCTCATGTTCACCCACTTATGGAAGCTCCGTCGGAGGTCCCCGAAGGAAGCGATATGGATCTTTCAACGGATGATGGCGTTATCGTTATGCCCGCTGATTCTCCTGATTCGCAAAGTGGTGACGGTGACACCCAACCCTTGCCCGGGGAGGATTCTCAGCCGTTGCACGAACATGTGGAAACGGAACTGGTCATACCTGGCAAAAAACGTTGGAACGCGCCGCTGCTAGTTGAGACCGCGGTCGCCGGAGCTGTGGCGTTTGCGGCACGCAATCCTACGGTTGCAGCAATGGTGGTCGCTGGTGCGGTTATATACCCGATTGCAAAAAGTGCCGTTAATTTGACCGCGTCGTTGTTTGCCGGTGACCGCAAAACGAATGAGCAAATTGGAGACATTTTTACCCAAGTTATGCGGAGAGGTCATTGCGTTTTGGAACGTAAGGGAAGCTGGTTTAGTAATGCTTCTACGGTTGTAATGCGTCCTGATATTCCATGGAGCGAGGTTGTAAAAAGCAAAACATCACGCGCATTCGATGAACGCGATTCGGCCAAGGTTTTAAGCACGCTCCGCAGCAGAATGTCCGTCATTGACGTTTATAAAGTGCTCGGAACAAGAGAATATTCAAATGCCACATTCTACGTTGTACAACCGGATCCAGACATGTCCTGGCCGGATTTTGATGGAGTTGAGAAAGCGTTGTTGGATGAGCAAAGATGGCAAAGCGACGGTGATGAAAAAGTCTGTGAACTAGTTAATGACGAGCTCTTTGCGCTTCTGAATGCCTGTGGAAGCACCGGTGTGCTGTGGCAATGCATTGACAGAATCAGAATCAGTTTCACAAATGGCAAAGTGCAGCTTCGTTGTGATAAAACGACATTCGAAAAATTATTTTCCGGGAATAAAGCATAGGGCAAATAGTTGGTAACATGCCCGTCCGTTGACGACTGGGGTTGTTTGTGTATCTATAGTTTTGAAGGCAATTTCGTGCAGGTTGTACGTATACAGGGGAGGCATCCACTTGGGGGACTGGTGAGCGTTAGTGGGTCTAAAAATGCCGGTCTGCCGGCTTTGGCCGCCGCCATTCTCACCGACGAAGTTGTCACATTGCGCCGTGTGCCAGACCTCAATGATACCAGGTTCATGGGGCGGATCCTTGTAGATCTAGGGTGCGAGTTTTCTTTCCAAGCTGGGACTGCGCACATTCGGGCGCGGGAAATAGGCGGCGACCCGTTTGATGGATGCGTGCGGCAAATGCGTGCCTCCGTTTGTCTATTGGGCCCTCTGGTTGCGCGCATGAAGCGGGTGAACATGCCGCTCCCTGGCGGGTGTGTCATTGGTCCGCGGCCCATTGATCTACATTTGCGCGGGTTAAGGGCGCTTGGGTGTGAAATTTTCATTCAAAACGGCCTCGTCTCCGCCTCGGCTGAGCATTTAACGGGAACGACCCTTTCCATGGGTGGCCCCTTCGGCAGCACGGTGACTGGAACGGTAAACGTCATCTGCGCGGCAACTTTAGCCAGGGGAACGACCGTCATCCGGGATGCTGCCCGCGAACCCGAAGTGGTCGATCTGTGTCACATGTTGGTTAAAATGGGGGCAAAAATTGACGGAATCGGCGAATCCACGCTAACCATCGAAGGCGTTGACCGCTTGCATGGCGCCTCCCACGGACTCATTCCCGACCGCATTGAATTCGGCACATTTCTATTGCTCGCACTTGCCAGCCGAAGTGAATTGGAACTGACCAAAATAAATCCTTCACTCTGCGGCGCATTATTGGAGGTCCTTGCCGCAAATGGCGCCGAATTTGAGGAAGTTGGTGATTCCTTTGTCGTCCACGGAAGCCGGTCAAATTTGCGCCCCATGCACCTGGAGACGCTTCCCTTTCCTGGGCTGCCAACGGATTTGCAGGCGCCCCTGTGCGCGCTGTTTACGCAAATCTCCGGCGAAAACAGCATAACTGAAAATATTTATCCAAACCGTTTCATCCACGTGGACGAATTGCGGCGAATGGGGGCCAATGTTTCACTGAAAGGACCACGTGCCATCATCCGTGGAGTTACGCAGTTATCCGGAGCCCAAGTTGTGATTCCTGATCTGCGCGCCGGAGCATGTCTTTATCTAGCGGCACTGGTTGCGAAGGGCGAGTCGCTCATCCGAGGCGTACATCACGTGGACCGGGGCTATGAAAATTTTGATGAAAAACTGAAAAAAATCGGTGCCGTGCTTCAACGGGAGGAGGTTTCACGGGAAAATGACTGCAAAAAAATTTAACATCCAGCAGCGGAGGCTCATAGCCGATTTTTGTGGCATCGGAGATGCGGCTACGTCGCCAACGATCCGCGCGCCACAGGCATTGGGGGCGATTTTGAACAAGACCATCGGTAGGATTACACAAAATTCCAAACGGCTGAAGTCGATTCAAAATTCCTGGCGCGGTATCGTTGGAGCGAAGATGGCGACACTTTCACGTGTGAAAAATTTTAACCAGGCTACGCTTTCCATCGAGGTTAACCATAGGTCCGTGCTACAGGAGCTGAAGTTTAACGAACATCAAATTTTAGACGCATTTGCGAGAAATGCGCGGACAAAATATGTGAAAAAATTGAAGTTCATTTTCATCTCCGATAGCACGCCGGGCAATTTTCCAGCTTGAAAAGAGATGCCGGCATTTTTTGACTGCCTCACATGAAATTATCACGGCGGATGGCCATAGCATGGGGCATCCTCATGGTGGTCGCCAATGGCGGTGCTTTCGCGAAAAATGAGAGCAAGTTCTCGGACGAGCACCAGCTCAATGGGGTTGCCGCCGTGGTCAATGAACGGGTCATCACCATCGGTGAGTTGCGCCAGGAGTTTATTCCCATTTTGGCCAAAATCGAATCCGAATCTCCAACGGAACGGGAGTGCTCCAAGCGGGCGACGGCGGCATTTCAGGATTTATTGGACGACAACATCGCGCGCGCGCTCATCATTCAGGAATTCGAAAGCTCCGGCATGAAGATTCCGAGCGTGCAGAAGGAGTTCCAGGTCGATGAATTTATCCGGAATCGATTCGGCGGCGATCGGGTGCTTTTTACCCAGCAGTTGCGGGCATATGGGAAGTCTTTACAGCAGTTCAAGCGCGAAATGGAAGAGGCGCTCATCGTAGGCTGGGCCTTGAACCGCTTCCATCACTCGCGGACGGCCGTCAGTCCCAGGCAAATTCGCGAATACTATGACAGCCACCGGAATGATTTTATAATTCCATCGGCAGTGCGATTGGGATTGATATGCTTACCGGAGAAGGTGGCTGCTGATCCAGATCCG
This sequence comes from Puniceicoccales bacterium, assembly GCA_031259325.1. Classification (GTDB taxonomy): domain Bacteria; phylum Verrucomicrobiota; class Verrucomicrobiia; order Opitutales; family JAIRLM01; genus JAIRLM01. The sequence continues at coordinate 6,649 of JAIRLM010000024.1, read as the reverse complement.
GAGTCAGATGACACCGAGAATGAGGTGGCAGATCTGGTGGAAAATCCAGAAATTTCACAAATTGCCACACGTTTGGGCGCGGGGGAGTCATTCGCCGCTCTAACAGAAGGCCTCGGCAAGGCGGCCGTTTTATTCGACGACGAATGGCTTTCCCTGGGAGATTTACGGGATGAACTGCGGGCAGTGGTTGAGCGCATGCAAGTCGGAGGTTGCTCAGGAAAAATCCGCCTATCGGATGGGAATGTTGCATTTTTGCAACTCTACGAGCGCCGCGCGGAAGTGCTTCAGCCCATCGAGCAGGTGCAAAGCTCCATTGAAAATACAATCGTGCTGCTTCGCCGGGAAGCGGATCAAACCCGATGGATAAATGACCTGCGAGCCAAAGCCTACGTTGGAATTTATAATTAAATTTACTAAATTTACAAAAAACTTGCGCCATGCCACTTGATGTGATCATCTTTTATGAGTGAAAAATACCAGCGCTTTTGCTCAAAGGACAAGTCAACCCTCACTTGTTACCTTTTCAAATACGCAAGATGAAGCTGGTTCCGTCACCGCACAGAATTATGCGCAACTTGTGAAAGCTGGTACAGGCAAGCCTGGCTTTGGCACTGCCAAACTAAAAGATTGGTCCATGGCAATTGTATTAACAATATTTTTCCCCATCGGCATATTTTATGTTATTTTCAGATGTATATATTGTAAATACAAAGGCAAACCTATTGTCATTTTTTGGCCATTTATGCGCTCGACCTTCAATTCTGGTGGCGCCCCAAAAACCATCCCGCCGGTTCAAGAGGACGCACATCACAAGTCACGGCCAGCCCCCCCCCACCCCCCAGTCAAAGTACCATCAGCGGAAAAAAAGGGTGCAAACGCAGGCGACAAAAAACCCAAATCAGCAAATAAATCCTATCCTAGCGATAATCTTACCCCTGTAACTAAGACCCCAAACCAGGATTCCGGACGTAAATCTTATCCTGCACCACGCCATAGGCCAGTAACTAAAAAAACACCAGATGAAACAAAGGTAGAAACGGATCACACGGTCCCAACGCCACTACCTCCCATGCCTTCGCCGGATGAAATCGAAACCGCGTGTAAAAACTTGTACAAATCGCTGCCGACGGGTGGCAGTGGTTGTAAAATGTTTGCGCGGCCGGCGAAGCCGTTTGAGTCCGAAGCGGCAAAAAGTGCGCTCCGAGTATTTTCGCGCCATGGAGTATGGATTCCGCGGTCAGTTACAGGCGTGCCAGGTTTGAGAAATTGGGGAATGGAATTTTTGGAAAATATCCTCGGATCTGACGACCCGGAGATGCGAGAGTTAGGATATGCTTTTTTAAGAAATTGTAGAAATGAAATTGAATTTTTGATAAAAAATGGCTACGGTCTGAAATTTGCCGAATCTCTACCCGATGGACCCCAAAAGAATGAATTACGTGAATTTATCCTAGAAACCCCGGGGCTTTTAAAACGGATGTTTGCCAGTGACATAGAGTTGGCGAAACATCTTTTCACGGCGCTTAATACCCTATTGGCCGCCGTAAAAAATAATAATTTCGATGACTTTCTTTATGCGGTTGGATTTGCTACAAATGACTTCGTAACGAATTTTTTTGTAAACACCGATTCCGATGAACTACGCCAATGCTTCGAGGACATGCTTCGAAATCCGCAGGCGAGGAGAAAATTTTGTGAACTTTTGTCCACAAATCTCCATCCTTCGCGGACGAAAAGAGTGTGTGTGCAGAGTATCTTTTTGCATTGGGGAAGTGGTGCATTTGAAGATTTTTGCAGGGAAGACCCGGAGGCATTCATGAAATGTGTGATATTTTCACCAAATCCAGTCGTCAGGAAGGAAGGCGTGGAACTTGCCATTCAAATGGGACTCGACGTCAGCGCATGTGTTCGTAAAAATGGCCCCTTGTTCGTTAAACAAGTTTTAGCGATGGGGGAGCCATTCATATCGGATGGGTATCGATTTTTAATCGAGCATAATCTCGCAAGTATACTTTGTGTGGAGCCTGCTGGTAACGCATTCATAGAGTTAGTCTTAAAATCGCAGGACGAAGATATTGCCACTTCTGGCATTAGCTTTATAGTTCAAAACGGATTATTCCAAGCCCTGGTAGGAAAATACGGCAAGGAAATTGTTCAACTTGCCCTCGCACCCATGCATTCACCGCGATGTAAGGCATTGATCTGTGTGCTCCTGCAGGAGGACGAAGTTTCGCAAATTTTACGTGCTCAATATTCCGATTTCTTTGTCGAATTTGCTAATGAAATCTTGCCAAAAGATATTAAGCGCTCGAACTGTTTTGCACTCATATCGTTTGCAAATATATTCAAAGAGCCCGGAATCGCCGGTCAAGCCAAGGTCAAATTGCAAAAATTCCCTCCAATACTGCTGGCAAAGGTGCCTACTAGTCCAGTTGTGCCGAAAAAAATTTTAAAATTTACCGGGGAAAGTCGGCCATTGGATTTGCATTTTTATCAGTGGAAAATGTTTGGCGAATGCCTTCTTCAAAATGTGAAATCGCCGTTTTTTCAGTTGCGGCAAGACATTAGAAGTTTATCTTCATGCACTGATACTAAAAATGGAATGGCGAATTATTGCAAGGAAGGCAACACTCCCGCGGAAATGCTGACATTATGCAAGCAACATCTTCGAGCAGTTGAAAGTAAATACTTCGCCGATGAAGACTTTGATTTCGTTGAATTTGTTAGAGGTATTTTGCTTTCTCCATCTCCAGAAACGCGCAAAGCCGGATACGAGTGGCTAAAGACAAAATTTCCAGATCCAGCGGCATTGAAGGCTACATTTACCAAGGCTTTACCAACATTGTGCAAGATCGCATTAACGGCAGCGTCAATGTTTGATAATCAGAAAAATACATCTATGACGTGCGCCATTCAAGCGGAACACGTAACTAGATTTGGCGATATATTGAAATTTTTTATGGAAAACAAAATTTTAGATGATATACTTTCCGCTCCAGTACTCGGCAATATCCCGTTTGCGTTGATTTTAGCAGTTTCTACAAACGTCGAACAGCGCGAAATAGGATTTTCGCACATTGAAAAATCTGGCATAAACTTTGCGGATCCTGAAATTTTTCAATTTCTGTGTTGCACGCCATTTAATTCCTGCAATTATGAAATGTATAACGCATGGGTAACGTTTTTGAAAAAGCAAGGATTCGAATATTTGGAAATAGATGATAAAATTTACGAATTGCAACTTCAACTGATTCCGTGAAAGAGAAAGACGTAGATATGGGTTTATTAGCGGACGTGATAAATTTTTTGGAAAATCACCCGGGCCGGCCGTCGTGGGACGAATATTTTATGGCAATTGCGCAGCTGGTGGCCACGCGTTCTCCGTGCGAGCGCCTGCACGTTGGCTGCGCCATCGTAAGTCCGGAAAAACTCGGGAATCGTCTCATTTCCGTTGGTTATAATGGTTTTTTGCCGGGCATTCCCCATACGCCCTGCATGCGCGATGACCACGAAATCGCCTCCGTCCACGCCGAACAAAATGCCATCGGCGACGCGGCCAGGAGAGGAGTTTCCATGGAAGGTGCCACCGCCTACATCACCCACCATCCTTGCATTCACTGCGCAAAAGCCATGCTATCCTCCGGCATTTCCGCGGTGAAATATTTCGAGGACTACCGAAACGATCCGCTCGTGGAAGAGTTGTTTGCCATGTGTCATATCCCTTTAATCAAGCTATCCGCCAAGTGACTCTTGGCACGGATGCAAAAAATTTTCTTGAGATATACGGAACGCTGGCAGAGAGAATCTTGGCCATGCGGGTGTAGTATAGTGGCAATACGCGAGCTTCCCAAGCTTGAGCGGAGGGTTCGATTCCCTCCACCCGCACCATTTTTCTCCCATTCCCATGGATGAGATTCCAGATGTACAACCTTTTATAGAACGCTTTAAGGCGCTGGAAGCCCGCATGGCCGCGGAAGATTTTTATGCGGACCAGCGCTCGGCCGCCGCCATTGGCAGGGAATATCGTCAAATTCGGGAACTATTGGAAAGCCATGGGCATTACGAATCATTGATTAAAACGCTTGCCGATGCGGAGGAAATTTTGAACGACCCAAATGCCGACGGGGAAATGCGCCTTTGGGCACAGGAGGAACGGGATAAGGCACGGGAGCAGATGGATGCGGCCAAGTTTCGCGTGCTAAGTCTCATGCTCCCGGAGGATCCCAGCGATTCACGGAACACGGTTTTGGAGATTCGCGCCGGCGCCGGCGGGGACGAGGCGGCCATATTTGCCGGCGATTTATGTCGTATGTATATGCGCTTCAGCGAATTAAGAGGGTGGACGGTGGAACCCATGAGTTCCCATGGTGCAGAACTGGGCGGATTTAAAGAGGTTATTCTTCTCATCAGCGGCGATGATGTGTATAAGGCGCTCAAGTTTGAGAGCGGCGTACACCGGGTGCAGCGCATCCCCGAAACAGAGGCGAACGGACGCGTGCACACTTCCACGGTGACGGTTGCGGTTCTTCCCGAGGCGGAGGAGGTGGACGTGCAAATAAATCCGGATGATTTGGAAATAAGCATCTGCCGGGCCAGTGGTGCTGGCGGGCAGCACGTCAACAAAACGGATTCGGCCGTTCAGCTTCTCCATAAGCCGACGGGGATTATTGTCTATTGCGCCGATGAACGGTCCCAGCAAAAAAATCGAGCAAAGGCGATGAAAGTTCTGCGTTCACGGTTGTTGGAACAGAAACAACGGGCGGAAGAGGAAAAATACGCATCCACCCGCCGCAACCAAGTGGGATCCGGGGACCGCTCCGAACGCATACGAACCTACAATTTCCCGCAAAATCGTTTAACTGACCACCGCATCGGCCTAACTCTTTACAGCCTACCGACAATCATGGAAGGGGACCTCGCGGAGGTGATCGCCGCCCTCCACGCTGCGGATTATCAAAATCGCATCCAATCGCTGACGCCCAGATAGACCAAAGTGCCTCTTTGCGCTTCCTTTGGGTGCGTGAACGGTTTTAAACGAAACACATCCGACGAAGTCATTCCCATTAAATCGCTTAATTGCAAAATGGAAATGAAATACTTGGTTTGACTAATCACTCAGAATCTTCTTCCTCCTCTTCCTCTGGGGATTCCCATTCCTGTCGGCGACGCTCATTTTCTTCGTCTTCGTAACGTTTTACGATGCGTTCGGCGATGCGCTGACGTGCCAAGAATTCCTCCAATTTTTTATTCTTGGTAGCGACCATTTTGGCCAGACTGCTTTTTCCTTCTTCAATTTTTTTAGCATTACCCTCTAGGCTTGCCATGAACGATGACTGGGCGATCCCTGTCGTAGTCGCCGGATCCACCTTGTTGAAACCTGGTTTTACCAATCCGGATACTTCGCCGCTGAAAACTTTCGACCATTCTTGCAGCTCATTATTCATCTGCGCTTGTCGATTGATACTGGTTGGGCTTAACAACGGAGCATCCATGATCATTAAAGTATGCGTTATCCGGAACCTGATGGCAAGGACGTTTTTTGAGATTGCGTTAGTCAATAGCCCTATTTGAGGCAAACGCATCACACGAAAACGCCCATCGCTGTCACCTCCGCCAATAACGAATTCGGTGGTTTGGCGCGTTAAATTTTTAAGTTCATTAGGATGATCTAAATCACAGGACCTCTTGCGAAAGTCAAAATCGCGGTCCTGGATCCTGCAATTCATGCGGCGAAAAATGGCCAAAAATAGACTTTTGCAAGAAGTCCACGCTCTCGCGCAAGACAATGGAAAATTTTTGCATTTAGAGTAAAATAAATGCAAAAACAGCTTTACAATAATAGTACTTCTCGCTACAATTTTTTGCTATGGATGTTCGTTTCGGAAATGGTGCGTTTACGTCTTTTGAAAAGGCGGTACTGGCAACGTACGGTAATGGCAATGCGGAAAAATGTCTAAGCTTGCGAGAAATTGTAAAGACCGATGGCCCGACTAAGGTGGCAGAAAATATCGCGAAAAACGTTAGTTTCTTTACGCACACTAGACTTTTGATCCAAACGAATAAATGTGGAGGATGGTTCCGTGCTTTACTTCTACAAATTGTCCATCCAGAACTCCGGAGAGGTGCAAAGATTTACAATCAATTCTTACTGGCATATGAATTGTGCAGTAGCGTACTTTCCCGTGGAAAGTTAAATGCCACTCAGGGAAAAGCTGATAGTCCAAAGACGCCGCTGGCCACTGGCGGAGCCATACAAATACAACGCACAAAATTCACCGTTTTACATCGTGCGGATAAGAGCTTCACACCACAAGGGCAATCGCTACCAGCGCTAACCCGGCGGATGCCACAATCGGCGGCGCCGCCACAGCAACAATCGCCAGCAAAACCAGCTCCGGAGGAAAAAGATACGCAAATAGATACGGTAGTGGATGCCCCATCGATGCCCGTACGAAAGGTATTTCCACGGGGGAATCGCAGGCTTCCGCATGCTCTTAATGGCGAGTAAAGCATCTAGTTAAAAACGCCATTAGACATTTCCCAAAATTATTGTCGCCTCTCAAGCTGTACGCGCAACCGCCTCAAGTGCTTTTTCGGCTTTTTGAAGCAGCGTTCCGGCCGTTTGAATTCTTCTGCTAAGACTTTCTTG
>JAIRLM010000022.1 GCA_031259325.1 Puniceicoccales bacterium | reverse complement strand
CCTACAATCACCAAAAAAAGCTAAAAAGCTTGCACTACACATCTCCATATGATGCTATGTGCGCGGAGTTCGCAAAGGAACCGGCGAGGTTCCTGAGAAGTCCGCTCCTTGAGTTTGTGCGACCAAACAGCTACATTGGTAAAAAAACAGGGCGCACAACAGGATGAGTGCCAAAGGAGAATCAATGAGGTGGTTGGTGCCCAAAAGATTACTCGATGAATCGGCGGCGAAGCAAATGACCTTGCGATACAAAAGCAAGGTGAAGACCAGACCGCAGTGGAAACCCATACCGGCCATGGGGTTGGAAAAGCGGTAAACCAAAAGCACCAGCAACGCGCCGAGAGTGAACAGAAAAAAATAGGGAATGCAACTGAACGTCGTTCCAATGCCCGTCAAATATGCCCAGCCGACGTCGGCGCTTTGGCCGAGGTCAATGGACGCGCCGTAAAAATTTCCCACATCCGGCGGGATTTTGAAATGCACGTAGGCAAAAAAAGCCGAGCTTAGCACGAGTGCCAAAACCGCCCCCATGGCATTGCGGATTAGGCATGGGATAAGCGCGCGGAATACGATTTCCTCCAGCGTGCTCACCAGAACGGCGCACCCAAATGCTTTGGCCAAAACGCCTACCACGGATTCATCTTTAAAAGTCCACGGAGCGGCAACCAATTGAGCCATGCAAATTAGCACGGAAAGCGCCGCGCCGAGGGTGAAGAAACGTAGCCACTGGCCGCAATGCCTCCAACTTATACCCAACCGCTTGAAGGAAAGTAATCCGGTCGTTTTTAGCAGATAGAGAATGCCGAGGGACAGCGGGATCCAGCAGGTGCGGTCGAAAATCTTCCCAAACGGCTTTCCAACCAGATAATTTGTTAGGGGCGTCGGGTTGTTGGAATGGTAAGTCCATAGTAATTTTTGAACCATCGGCGCCAGGAAAATGGTTATGCCAATGGAGCCCAAATAGATGACAACAAACAGAAATAAATAGCGCCAGGGATGCTGCCGCGCGGGCCCATTCGAAATTGTCAGTATATTGCCCTTCACTGGCGGACAAATGACGGAAAGTGGCATTTGCATCAATACTATTTTTCTATGCCAATTCTTCCCGTGTCCCGCTAATGATTATTTTGCGTAACATGAACAATCCGATGAGGTTGGGAATGGCCATGAGTCCATTGCAAATATCCGCGATGGCAAATATGGTGCCCAACTTCAGTAGTGGGGCCAGGGCAATCATGGCGATGAATAATGCCCGATAAAAAATCATCCGTCTTCCGCCGGAGAGATATTGGAAGCATTTTTCACCGTAGTAATTCCAACCAAGCGTGGTGGTAAACGCAAAAAAAATGATTCCCACATTGACCACGTGTTGGCCCATTTGCCCTAAATTGGCGCTGAATGCCCGGGAAACCAGGCCAATTCCCTCGAGCGGTGTTTGGAACAGTCCCGTTTGTTCCCGGGTTACGAGCACAACCAATCCCGTCATAGTGCAGATGATGATGGAGAAAAATACTCCCGTCATGCAAACAAGTCCCTGGCGGACAGCTGAATTGGTTTTCGCAGTGGCGGCGGCGATGGCGGCGCTCCCCAAGCCCGCTTCATTGGAATATATTCCCCGGCCCACGCCCATTTGCATGACAGTTAGCAGGCCAACACCTACGACTCCCCCAGTGGTCGCCGAGGGGCAAAAGGCTCCCTGGATGATCATCCCAAAGGTCCGCGGAAGGTCGCGCAGGTGGATGCCCAGCACGGTGAGCGACGCGCCGATGTAGAAAATACACATGACCGGCACGATCCATTCGGATAGCAACGCGATGCGTCGGATGCCCCCGCAGGTGCCCAGAAAAACCAAGAGCGTGAGCAAAATGGTGGATGTGGCGGTTGGGATTCCGAAGCTGCCAGCGGCGGCGTTGATGGAATTTACTTGGGCAAACGTGCCAATGCTGAAAAGGGCCACGCCAACGCCGCAGACGGCAAAAATTTTTGCCGGCCACCGGTGCCCGGTTCCCATTTCGATGTAGTGCATGGGTCCGCCGGCGACTTTTCCGTCGTCGCCGACGCGTCTGAATTTGATAGCCAGAAAGCCTTCCGCGTACTTGGTGGCCATTCCGAAAAATGCGGCCACCCACATCCAGAAAAGGGCTCCGGATCCACCGATGGTGATGGCTGTGACCACGCCGACGATATTCCCCGTGCCGATGGTCGCCGAAAGCGCCGTGCAGAGGGCGGCAAAATGGGATATATCCCCCTGGCCGGAATCTTTTCGAAAAACATATTCCATAGCTCGCGGAAATTGGACCACCGGCAACAGTCGCAATTTGAACGTAAAGTACACACCCGTTCCAACGAGCAGTAAAATAAGCGGTGGCCCCCAAAGCGCCCGGGAAATGGCGCCAATAATCATATCTAGCGTGGCCATGGAAGCCTCCTTCCACTAGCGGTTACCCCGCAAAATAAACAATTTTTATATTCTATCATATCCATCCTTCGTATTTTTACCTGAGAGCTTCGGGCCCTTGCCCTTTCTCCTCCGGTGCCCATCTAAGGGACTCTTCAAAGCGTTCGTCCAAAACCGGTTCCCTTTGCCTGAGATCTTTCATCCTTCGGCGGGCTTTCGCCTCTCTCCCGGGTTTTTCATCCGAACGGTGTTATTGCTTCCAACGGAGTCATAAAATGCAAGACATATGTTTAGTTCGTAGTTATGCTTTTTCCCGAATTTATCCTTTGCGACAAAATGTGTCCCTCGGGTCGCTTCCGCCCCGTGGCCAATTCCTGGGCGACACGTCGCCGATCCATACGCAGCTCATACATGGCCACGTGGCAAATGCGATCTCGCTGCGGTTCCTGCAGATTGCTCGCATAGCGCTTGAGTAGTTCCGGATCGTGGAGCTTGGCAATTTTTATCCGCAGAACGGATTCTTTCCGCTGGAGTTCAACAATTTCCTTTTCCAGAACCCGAATCTGTTGACCAACGATGAAAATCTTCTGTCGATACCACACATGGACAAACGCACTGGCCACCCAAATGGCAAAAATCAGAGTCATCCCCAATAAAAGCCGCCGCTTGTTGTTGCGAAAAAATTTAACAGCTGAGGAACCTATGATCATGGGCAGGCTCCTCCTTTCTGAAAGACGCGCAATTTCGCCGATCGACTGCGGGGATTTGCCGCAATTTCAGCTGCGGATGGAGTAATTGGTTTAGTTGTTTGCATTTTTCCCAGGGGGCGTTGGCGCTCGTCCTTGCTGCGCCCGTCCCAACGGGTTATCGGAAGCCCCGCCCATTGGCGAAAAAATTGCTTCACCAAACGATCTTCCAGGGAATGAAAACTTATCGCCGCCAGGACACCGCCGGGAGCAAGTGCCGTGAACGCCTTTGGAAGCGCCATTTGGATGGCCTCCAATTCCCCGTTGACGGCAATGCGGATTCCTTGAAATGTGCGGGTGGCCGGATCGATTTTGCCGTAATGGTATTTGGGAAGCGCATTGCGAACCAGTTCCGCGAAAGCCGATGTCCGATCCAGTCGATTCGTCCCGCGCGCGTTCCATATGGCATCCACAATCCGCCTCCAGTGGGGCTCTTCTCCAAAATCCCGAATGGCTTGCGCGAGCACTTCCCGCGGAGCTGTGTTTAAGAATTGCGCGGCTGAAATCCCCTTCGTTGGATCCATGCGCATGTCTAAAGGCCCGTCGGAACGGAAGGAAAACCCGCGCTCTGGTATGTTAAGTTGGTCGGAGGACAGGCCAAAATCAAAGAGGATTCCGTCAAAAGTTTTCTGCGGCAGGCGGTCGAGTTGGGAAAAATTGTCGTTGCACAGGTGAACGCGATGTTGTGGTAGATACTTTGCGACCCTTTCGATGGCGTACGGGTCCCGGTCCATTCCCCACAAATTTGCCTCCGGGAATGCTTTCAAAATTGCCCGCGCGTGTCCACCGCCTCCGATGGTCGCGTCCAAAAAGGTAACGGCAGACGTAAGTTTAAATGCTTCAATTACTTCCGCCACGAAAACCGGCACATGAACCGTTGTTTCCGCTTCTAAACCCTTAACCACGACCACCGGATGACATTCTTTATAATTGTCGATATTTTTATGAGGCAAGCAATTTGCTGATATTAAGCAAAATAAACGCAAAAAGGCGGCATTTTTTATTCCGTAGGACGCCGGCATGCCCAACAAACTCGGACTCAATAACGCTCCACATTCCGCCCGCATCGCCGTTCAAACCCATTTTGTATGATAAAGCCTCATTCTAAAAAGGCAACATTATTCTTGCGCAATGATGTTGCGCCCATGCACTAAGTTACGTTGAACGCTTTTAACGATGTCCGACTGTGCAAGTTTCTTTTAAGGAAATTTTTGTAAAAATTTTTCGTCGATTTCGTCTTTTTCTTAAATTGCTTTTGTCAAATCGAAGCAGATTCAGTTTCTTAAATTTGGTGAATCCGCGTGACGCTTTCTTTGCCCCGTGTGACAATAGAAAGATTATTCACGTGGACATGGACGCATTTTTTGCCGCCATCGAGCAAAGGGATCGGCCAAAATTCAGAGGAAAACCGGTCATTGTCGGCGGTGATCCCTGGGACCGCGGAGTCGTTTCCACCTGTTCCTATGAGGCCCGTCCCTTTGGCGTTCGTTCTGGCATGGCGACGCATCGGGCACTCCGACTTTGCCCGCAAGCCGTGCTTCTCCCCGTGGACATGAATCGTTACCGCGCGGTATCGGAGGAGATTTTTGATATTTTTCGCCGGATCACGCCCCTTGTGGAGGGCATGTCCATCGATGAGGCATACCTGGATGTGACATCCAATTCGAAAAATGAGTCCTCGGCAACTCGTTTATCGCAGCAGATTAAAGCAGAAATTTTTTTAAAAACGGGGCTCACGGCATCCGCGGGGGTATCCTTCAACATGTTTCTTGCAAAAATAGCGTCAGAAATAAACAAGCCCAATGGGATGGCCGTCATCACACCCGATCGCGCCGCTGGCTTTTTAGAGGCGTTGCCCGTGCATCGGTTCCACGGCATCGGTCGGGTGACGGCCAATCGGTTGCATGGAATGAATGTGCATACGGGACGGGACCTGAAACGTTTACCAATGGAGGCATTGGTGGAGGTCTTTGGAAAAATCGGCCGCTACTACTATGAAGTCGTACGCGGAATTGATCGCCGGTGCGTGACGCCCGTACGGGTGCGCAAATCGCTCGGACGGGAAAATACCTTCCCGGTTGATACGGCCAACCTTGATTTTTTGCGCGAAAAAACCCTGCGCCTGGGCCTTGAAGTCGGCGGCATCCTCCGGAGCATGAACCGGCGCGCACGGGCTATCATTTTGAAGGTGAAGTTTGCCGACTTCAGTCAAACCACCCGGTGCCGACAATTTATCCAAGCGACGGATGATGCCGGGATAATTGCGAATAGGGGCACACTACTATTGGATGAATGCGCAAAAGCGTTTTGTAAAAAAATTCGACTCATCGGAGTTTCGGCCCACCTTGAAGGGCCGGATGAGCAACCATCCGCCCAGGAAGAATTTGCGTTTATGCAATCGATAAATCCAAAACTTTGAGTAACTCATCCCAAAGCGATTATTTGCAACTTTCCCAGGGCGGTCAATCAAGTTGGTAATGTAGAATTTAAAAGCCCTGTTTCCGCGACGGGGCTTTTGTGAAAAGACTTGCCGGAAGATAAAAAATGCATTCCCGTCAAGTTCTGCCTGGATGGCGGAATGGTAGACGCAGAGGACTTAAAATCCTCTGACCGTAAGGTCGTAGGGGTTCGAGTCCCCTTCTAGGCACCAGCAGTTACAAAACGCGTTGACTCCGCCGGGCATGCGCGTCAGGTTGGCTCCCAACGGCGAGATAGCTCAGTCGGTAGAGCAGAGGACTGAAAATCCTTGTGTCGGCGGTTCGATTCCGCCTCTCGCCACCATTGTTTATCAAATATTCGCAAAATTTCCACGGCCAACGCGTCGGCCAGGAGAAGTCCCTTTTCCGTAGGGCGATAGACGCCGTTTTTGTGCTCCATGTAACCTTCGCCGCACCAAGTCTCAAACAATTGCCTGCACGCATTTTGGCAAAGCGCGTCCATGTTTTTTGGGAGATGAATCCAACCTCGCGTGCGCAATCCAAAGATAATTATGTCCTGCGCGAGTAAATTTGCATCAACCGCGCAAACGTCCTCCTCGCACGGATTACCGCCACGAATGCCCGCCATCCATCGGTCCAAATCGGCAATATTCCTAAATCTCCGGCCGCCGTACTGGGATGCCGCGGATGGTCCAACGCCAAGCCAATCATGCATTTGCCAGGTGTGCACATTATGCAGGCACTGCTTTCCTGGCCGCGCGAAATTGGAAACCTCATAGTGCTCATAACCCGCGGCACCAAGAAGTTCGCTGGCTATGCGGTGGAAGTTTTCCCAGCCATGCTCCGCGGGTGGTATTTTTCCACGATATTCGGCCACAAACGGCGTTTCTCCTTCCAAGGTCAGGCAATAGGTGGACAGGTGGTCCGGGACCAGGTCGATTGCCCGTTGCAGGTCTGCTTCCCAGTGGAAAAGCCGTTGACCGGGAAGGGCAAACATGAAGTCCAGGTTGATGTCGAAGGAAAAGCTGCGGGCAAGCTCATAGGCTCCAAATACCTGCCCTAAAGTCTGCCGCCGGTTGAGAATTTTTAAAAATTTTTCATCAAAGGTTTCCACGCCCATGGAAATGCGTGTCACGCCCACTTCCCGCATGGTGGCAAGTCTGTCTCGGGTAACGGTTAACGGTGAGCACTCCACTGTCCATTCTTTTAAAAAAGGTAACTCGTCGGGAAAAATACGCCGGGTGGTTTCCAATTGCTTCGCCGATAAAATGGATGGTGTGCCGCCGCCGAAGAAAATAGTTTCAATGGGTTCTCCGCAATAACGCAGATCCCATTCATTTTTAAGTATTTCCAGATAGGACACAATGCCCGCGCGATTTGGAACGGCCTTATAAAAAGCGCAGTAGGCACACGGGGCCGCGCAAAAAGGAACATGGACATAAACCCCTATGGGCGGCTTAGTTGAATTGGCGGAGGAAGCGGAAGTCATTGCGATAGAAATGGCGTATGTCATCTATGCCATGGACAAGCATGGCGATGCGCTCGATGCCGATGCCCCAGGCCTGGCCAGACCAGATATCCACGTCCACGCCAACGGCTTTAAACACACTGGGGTGAATCATGCCGCAGCCGAAAATTTCAATCCAGGTGTCGCTCAACTTCCCCATGTTTGGCACGCGTATGTCCACCTCAAAACTGGGCTCGGTGAACGGGAAAAAACTTGGCCGATAACGCATTTGGACATCCGCGCCAAAAAACTCACCCAAAAAAAATTCAATGGACGCCTTAAGATCCGCCACGGAAATCCCCCTGTCCACGTGAATAACGTCACATTGGTGAAAATTAGCACTGTGGGTGGCGTCCACCGTGTCCCGGCGAAAAACTCGACCCGGGGCGATGATTTTTAGCGGAAGCTGCCCCCGGAGAAGGGCGCGAATTTGTACCGATGTGCAGTGGGTACGCAGGATAAAATGCTCGTCGTCACGCTTTTGGGTGTTCCCGCAGACAAAATCATTTGGCAAAAAAAACGTATCCATAGCGTCCCGGGCCGGGTGCGTCGCTGGCATTTGAAGCGCGTCGAAACAGGCCCATTCCGTTTCCAATTCCGTGGCTTCGGCGACGGCAAATCCCATCTTTTTAAAGATGGATACCACCCGGTTGCGGACCTGGGAAAGCGGGTGTCGGTAGCCCAATTTTTCCTGCGTGAGACCTAACGTGGGGTCAATTGTTTCGCCCAGGCGTGATTCGAGATCCTTTTCCGCAAGGCGCTCACCGACGGCTTGAATTTTCGCGGCAAGTGCATCCCGGGCCGCGTTGAGTCGCTTGCCCCATTCCGGCCGGTCTTCCTTGGGAAGTTTGTTAATTTGACGAAAAAGCAACGTCAGCGAACCATTGGGGCCAAAAATTTCCGCCTTAGCCGCTTCCAAGCGGGCCACGGAGTCAATGGAATCCCCGATGTCGTCCCACCGGCTAAGGATATCCGCCAGTAGCCGTGCAATTTCTTCGTTCTCAGCCATGACAGGAACAGGAGCAGCAGCAGGGACACGCGCATTTATTTTTTAGCGCCTCCTTGGCTTTTTCGACAATGGCAGCAAAGGCGATGGCATCGTGTATGGCCAGCTCGCTGAGGGATTTGCGGTCCAATTCAATATTCGCCGCCTTCAGACCCTCCATGAACCGACCATAGGGAATCCCAAGGGGCCGGCACGCGGCGTTGATGCGCACAATCCACAGCTGTCGGAATTCGGTCTTTTTCCTTTTCCGATCCCGGTAGGCAAAGCACCCAGCCCGCCAAAATGCGTCGATGGCATAGCGGTAAAGGCGCGATTTATTGCCAAAATACCCACGCGTTTGCTTTAAAATCCTCTTGCGGCGCTTCCTCGTCGCCCCAGCGTTCGTCGTCCTTGGCATGTTGTCTCCTTTTTTTCACTTTCAGTAAAGGCCGCCAAATCAATCGCCTTTCGCCGAATTAAATGCACTTCCATGCCGTATCTCTCAGGCGTATGGCATGGCTCGCTTCACATGCGCGGAAAAGCCCAATGAAACCGGCTTATCCCAGCTTGCCCGCCGCTTGCCCTTCGTGCTCTTATGGCGCAACAGCTTATCATACCCACCCGTACGTCGCAGTACCTTTCCGCCGGCGGTTATTTTGAACCGCTTTGAAATGGCCTTCTTCGTTTTTAACATGGTTGCGGACAACCAACGGATAACCGGAGACGTTGTAAAGAAGTTTCCATGGAAAAATTTTTGAAAGACTCAGTCGACATCCGTTTTGGCCCTTGGGATGAGTACAACCGCCTCCCGGGCATGTGCAAGGGATGAATTGAGCGCGACTTCCCCCTCTTGGAATACGCCATCCGAACTTTTCCGCAACTGTGTGACAATCCCAATGGGTACGCCATCCGGGTAAACTCCGCTCAAAGAAGATGTTACAATCTTCAGCGGTCGACCTTCGGAAATCTGAACGTCGAGGGGAACCTTTGTCACACGCCCAACGGGTTTGGAAAGCCCTCCTCGGGCAATGCCTTGGAAAATAATGGGCCGGGGGTCATTGGAAACATGGGCGACGGTGCGAAATCGTTGATCTGTGGCGAGGCTGGCAATGCTGTGATGGCTGAAAACTCGGCATATTTTACCCAAAAGCCCGCGGCCGTTGACGATTGCCATGTTTTCCTCAAATCCCCGATTGCGCCCGCCGCTTATTACAACCTCCTGCCACCAAGCCTTTTCGTCCCGGCGGAGGATGCGGGTGAAAACGGTTTCAAATTCACCGACGGAGCCCTCCTTTGCCATTAGCCGCACCTGCGGATCTTCGAAGTCAACTGCGCTGCCCTGCGCCAGACGTACATATGCCAATTCGCGGGAAAGTGTTTCAATTTCAGTAATAAGCTCTCCTTTGGAAAGACCGCGCAGCTGAAGGTTGTTTTTTATCTCATGTGAAATTCCCGCCCCATGCCAAATGGGTGCCTGAAATTCTTGCAGTGCATCGCGGACGCCATGTCGCAGACCCAAGGGAATAAGCCACCATGTGCCAACGAGTAAAAAGAAATAGAGCAAATAGCGCAATCGGGAATGCCACGCATCTCGCCAATGAAACATTGGCCGGAGCGTATTTTACCACTCGCCACGGTCAACGGAAATGGGGTCGCGGCAAAAATCTCTTTCCGGCCATTTTAACTTTCGATTTCGTGCAAGGTGTGATCGTTGGAATCCTGTTCAGTGGCGCAGGCAAAGGATTCCGATGAAAATCGGCAACAGGAACGGCAACCCCGCGGCGGCAATTGGATGGCAAATTCCATTATTTCCCAGGGAGTGCGACAGCCCTGTCAGCACGTGGAACAAAAATAATAGGCCGATGGCTTTTGTCGCGCCGATTGTAGGATTTTGACGCACGCCTTGCATCGAAAATGGAATGGCGCAAAAAAGTGCAATGATGGGCCCGAAACATGCCATATAAAACGCATAAAATCGTATGCGATAGGTGCGTGTGCGGGGGGATTTCTCTGGCTCCCAGCGCAGGGCCTGGCGGACTTCCTGCAGGCACATATCCTTCGGGCGCTTTTGCTGACTTATGATTTGGCGCGGGGTCTCATGAAATTCGTCAAAGGATTTTTTACTCGAAAAGCGGCGGCTTTCTTCCATTTCCAGCGGAGCCATGACCGATTCCGCGACATTTTCAAAGCTCCAATGGCGCCCGTCCCAGTGGGCACTTTGCGCATGAAATCGCCGCGCGGGCGGACCCGGGTCCCACACGAAAATGTTTTCGGCACGGCCGCTTTCCACGTCCAAGTGGCCAATCAGCCACAACCGCCCACTTTGGCCGTCCTGATAGGACACATTGCAACTATTTTTATCCCGGGACCACTCGCCCAAATGCGTTTGCAAAAGTACCATCAGCGCGGATAGGGCGAGACTCCAAATCCACATATTTTTTGTGATTTGCCAAGGGGTCAAGCCAGCCCCCTGCATGGCGATAAATTCATTATTATTCCTCAAATGGCAGAGACTTATTAGCGCTGACACGAAAACAGAGATGGGAAGGATGGTGCAAAAAAAATGAGGAAACAGGTGAAGATAATGGCACAGGACTGCTCCGGTTCCATGGTTCAATAAACCGGGAAATTCACGGTACATATCCTCAAATACAAGAAGTGCGAATGTGACCACAAGCGTTATGCCCATATATTTCAACCATTCACGGCACACATATCGACCAAGTAGCACATGCGCTATCAATATGTTTTTTAAGAAATTGGCAATTTTTCATTTTGATTTTTAACACCGGGGTTGCACCGTCGAAGAAGCGCAATTTTTGTCCAAGTAACTTGACGGGTGGTGGACTTTCGCCAGACTTAGACGAGGGAGTGTGATGCCGGTTCAGACGATTGCAGATGTGGATTTATCCAAAAAAAATGTCCTTGTGCGGGTAGATTTCAATGTGCCACTGGAAGGTGGAAAAGTTGCGGACAATTCGCGCATTCGGGCGGCGGTGCCCACAATTGATTACCTGGTTAAGCGGGCGGCGAAGGTTATCCTCTTGAGCCACCTGGGACGGCCGAAGGCGCAAAAAAATTTGAAATATTCCCTGCGGCCCACGGCCCAGGAACTTTCCCAATTATTGGGGCGGCCGGTGATTTTTTTGGAAGATTGTCTCGGCGATGACGTGCAAGGGACCATTGCCGAGATGGAACCCGGTTCCGTGATGATGTTGGAAAATTTGCGATTCTACGCGGAGGAAGAGCAAAATGACCGGGAATTCGCCAAAAAATTAGCCGCCTACGGCAATGCCTTCGTCAACGATGCCTTTGGGACGGCCCATCGGGCCCACGCATCAACGGCGGGTGTCCCGAGTCTGCTACCCATCAAAGTCGCCGGATTTCTCATGCAGAAGGAACTGGAATTTCTTGGGAATAGGACGGCAAATCCCGAGCGGCCGTTCACGGTCATCCTTGGTGGTGCCAAGGTAAGCGATAAAATTGGGGTCATCGACGCGCTCTTGGACAAATGCAACAACATGCTCATCGGTGGCGCCATGGCCTATACTTTCCATCTCGCACAGGGAAAAAAAATCGGGAATAGCCTGGCGGAAAAGGACCGCGTGGCGGATGCCAAGGCGGCGCTCCAAAAAGCCGACAAAAAGGGCGTAAAAATTCTCCTGCCCGTGGACTCCCTTGCAACGGATACACTGAATTTTGAAACGCGCACGGTCGGTGCCATAAAAACAGTCTCCGAAGATATTCCCGACGGATGGCAGGGCGTGGACATTGGGCCCAAAACCATCCAAATTTTTAGCGATACCATTGAAAATTCAAAAACCATTTTTTGGAACGGCCCCATGGGAATTTTCGAAGTTTCCGCCTGCGCCCAGGGAACCTTTGCCGCTGCCAAAGCCGTTGCCCGGAGCAAGGGCATTTCCATTGTCGGCGGCGGGGATTCCATAACCGCCATAAATAAGAGCGGTTTTTCCGATAAGATCGACTTCATGAGCACCGGTGGTGGTGCGAGTTTGGAGTTTTTGGAAGGGAAAGAAATGCCCGGCGTTGCAGCACTCAGCGGTGGGCCGCATAAATAAATGGTCCATGGCGGCTTTGCGAAGCCAGTGGACAAAAATCTTTGACTCCGGTTGTCGGATAAGGAAAATGAGCCTATTATGCGCGGGGATGCGACCATTGCAAAGGTAATTGGACGGGAAATTATCGATTCCCGCGGAAACCCAACGGTGGAAGTGGACGTTGTTTTGTCGGATGGAACGCTTGGGCGTGCGGCTGTGCCATCGGGGGCGAGCACTGGTGAACACGAGGCATTGGAATTGCGTGACGGTGAGGCCGCGGGAAAATTGCTTCCCAACGGAGACAAAGACCGTAGACGCTATGGCGGGAAGGGTGTTCTCGCCGCCGTGCACAATGTTAACAACGCCATTGCACCCATTCTCAAGGGCATGGACGCGCGGGCCCAATGCGAAATCGATGCGGCCATGATCTCTGCTGACGGTTCGGATACAAAACAAAATTTCGGCGCCAACGCCATTTTGGGCGTGTCCCTGGCCGTTGCCCACGCGGCGGCGAATTTTTTACATGTGCCGCTCTATCGCTATTTGGGCGGGACGAACGCAAAGGTGCTCCCCGTTCCCATGATGAATATTTTAAACGGCGGGGCCCACTCGGATGCTCCCATCGATTTCCAAGAATTCATGATTGTTCCAAGGGGTGCCGGCACATTTCGCGAAGCGCTTCGCATGGGGGCGGAAGTTTTTCATTCGCTTAAGTCAGTATTGAAGGCGAAAAAAATGCTGACGGCCGTCGGCGACGAGGGGGGATTTGCGCCGAACCTTCCTTCCAATGAAGCGGTTCTGAGTGCCATGGTGGAGGCCATCGAGGGGGCAAACTACGTGCCGGGAAAAGACATTTTCTTTGCCCTGGATGTGGCCGCGTCGGAATTTTATGACGCCAAAAAGGGAGTCTATGTTTTCAAAAAATCCGATCTATCCCAGCACACATCGGCGGAAATGATCGAATATTATGAAAAACTGTGTGGAAGCTACCCAGTTATTTCCATTGAGGATGGTTTGGATGAAAACGATTGGGAGGGCTGGCAGTTGTTGACAAAACGGCTTGGGGATAAAATCCAACTCGTCGGCGATGATTTGTTTGTAACCAATCCCATCTATCTCCGGCGCGGCATAGAATCGGATGCGGCCAATGCCATTTTGGTCAAGGTGAACCAAATTGGTTCACTCACCGAAACACTTGACGCCATCGAACTTGCAAAGCGTTCCTCCTACGGGACGATCATTTCCCACCGATCCGGCGAAACGGAGGACACCACCATCGCCGACATCGCCATCGCCACCAATGCGGGACAGATCAAAACGGGTTCGCTCTCGCGCACGGACCGCGTTGCGAAATATAACCAATTATTGAGGATCGAGGAAGAACTCGGACCGAGGGCTATTTACGGAATTCGTTAAACCGACCGGGTTCGAAGGGCCGATGAAATTTCGTTGGTTCATGGCAAATTTGGCCATCGCGCAAAGGGGATTTCCGACGAAAAGTTTTTGAATGTCGCCCGTTGCGTGTGCCCAACTAACTCCCGGGCGATGTGGAACAGAGAAGGTTTGGCGTAGCGGTCTCCCCAGGCGGTGCCGGCGCACGTCGGACTATCGATGACGACGGTAACAAGGTACTTCGGATCATTGGCGGGAAAAAATCCGGAACAGGACGGAATGTGCCGGTCGTGGGCATAGCGGCCGTTGACGAGTTTTTGTGACGTCCCCGTTTTGTAAGCAATGCGAAATGGTACCTCACGTGCGTCATTCGGTCGAACAAGCATGGTCCGCATCTGTCGCACCGTTTGCCGGTGAAGAACCTGCCGGCGGACAATAGGTCGGCCGCTGATCTTCCGCATACTAATATCCCCCATTCCTTCACGCGGGATAATTTCACCAATGATTTGCGGCGAAAACAAATACCCTTCGGATGCCAACACGCCCATGGCCATATGCATTTGCATGGGAGTGACGCCGATGGCATGCCCCATGGGCATGCGGGTGATCGTTAATCCGTCCCACTGCGCCGGTGGTTTGAGGATACCCGCCGAGTCGCCGTCGAAGCCGTATCCAGATTTTTCACCAAAGCCGAATGCCAATACATGGGAATGGAATCTTTCGGCACCGGTGCGTATGGCAATCTGCGCTACCCCGCGGTTGCTGGACTTTTGCAAGACCTCGACCAAGGAAAGGTCCCCCAATTCCGAATGGTCCTTGGGAAGGGAATATTTTTTTCCATTAAATTCGTAGATTGACGCCGAGCAATCGAAACGGGCTTTAGGAGTCACGATACCATCTTCCAATCCTCCGCTTACGGGAACGATTTTGAAAACGGATCCGGGCTCATAAACATCGGCAACGGCGCGATTGCGTATGTTGCCTTTTAGGGCTTTGCCGTAATTATTTGGATCATAATTGGGGATGCAGGCCAGGGCCAATAGTTTACCCGTTTGCGCCTCGGAAACGATGATGGTGGCAAATTCGGGATGAAATTTTTCCTCAATTTCGGCCAGTTCCCGTTCGATTATCTTTTGGACGGCGCTGTCTATGGTCAATTGTATGTCAAACCCATCCATGTGTGGGATGCTGCGGAGCCGGTACTGGACGAGTTCCTGGCGCCGGCCATCTTTTTCGGAGATAACCCACCCGTCCTGGCCGCGGAGAAAAAAATCGGCAAATTTTTCCACGCCACAGCAAGCCATGTCATCGATGTTGATGAACCCGACCACGTGGCACATGCTCGTGCCCTGCGGGTAAATACGGCGAAAGGTGCGGTGGCCGTAAATTCCCGGAAGTTTGCGTTCCGCGATATGCGCATAAACATTTTCTGAAATATTGTTTGCCAGTGAAATCCAACGCGACCGCGGAGCCCGGCGCAAACGCTCCTCAAATTTTTTCCTAATTTCTTCGGCTGGCGTGAGGGTGCATTCATCGAGAGCGCAAAAAATTTTGGCCCGTTCATCCAGAGAAGCAAGCTTAGGATCAATTCCAATTTCCCAAACGGGTACACTAACCGCCAAAGGCACACCATTGCGGTCATAAATGTTGCCCCGCTTGGCGGGAGTTATATTAAAAAATGCCCGGTTTTGTTTTACGGCGATATCATGTAAATTTTTCCACGGGCGCATCAGATAGGTAAGCCGGCCGATAATCACACCGAATAGGGCCACAACGGCGGCTAGCACAAAAATCATCCGCCAGCGGCGCTCGCCCAGGGCCTTATTACTAACCGGTGCCACACATATCCATGGAACCAAATATCCAAACCCATGGCGAGCTTTTTTGGGAAATCGCAGCAATGTCCTCCCCAACTCATGATCCGCCGGAGAAATTTTCACGGACTGCCGCTCCCTCCACTATTTGACGGCTGGGTTTGGTCTATGTTATTGTAAAACGCCGGCGGGTCCGCAATCTTCCATGCATCGATGAAAATTCGCAAATTTTTACTGGCGTGCGCATTGGCGGCGAATTTTACGCACATAAGCGTTTTGGCGAGGGAAGCGGGTCCAGTGACATCGCCGATTTGGGCGCAGGTCCAGGTATACGGTCCACAGCGGCTTGTGGTCAGAGCCATTGACCACGCACGCAACATTTACCCGCATCCATCGTTGCATATTCTGCCGGCCGTCTTTCTCGGCGCCTGGGGTTACCCGGACTTCCAAGGTCTTTCGCAAGAAGATCCCATTACGGTTACATTTTTCCAAGGTTCGGATGATAAGCACGGACTCAATTGGGTCGCCCGCGCGAAATTTACGGAATCAAGTCCCGTTAACTCAGCCATTGAAATGCAGGAGTTGAAATCAAAGAAAATCGGGGAGTGGACAATTGTTGGTCGCAACGGGGAAATTATTTCCCGCGCGGAATCCGAACCAGATGAGCTTTTCCCTGCCAGTGACCAATCGCTCGCATTTCCGAGCATACGAATTTTACTGACGGACGTGTTCATTAAATCGCTCGTTAGGGATTTTGAAACCACAGTGCTGCAAAATATTGCCCAATCTCAAACCTTGGAAAGAAGCATGCCAGCGATTTCCCTTCTCAATTTGGCACTCACTCTCGCCCGACAAATCGATGGCGTGGAATGTCAGCTGGGTGTCTCCGACGAAAATCTTGAGATCCAATTTTCGATTCACGCGGGAAAGGGCTCCGACCTGGCAATGCTATTTGATGCCCCCGTTGATGGCGGAAAAATGGCGAAACTGGAGGCATTTCTCCCATCCGGCGACGGCATGCGATGGTTTTGCCGGAGTAATCCGAGTGTGACAAAGCTTTTCGTCCACCATTTCTTCGATGCGCTTTTTATTTACAACGAAGACCGGTCCATCGCCGACGCCTCCGATAGGGATATTTATAATTTTTTTGATTCCGTTTGGAGCCTATACGGCGGGTTAACTGTCGCGCAAACCACCATTTTCGATGGCGAGAAACCCGCGATCTGTAAGCTATGGGCGGCTTCCTTAACCCCAGACCAACTTGGCATATGGGTCGATTTTGTTTACAATAAAATTGTGCCTTTGATGGTTGGCGAAGTGGCAAAAATGTTTTGGGCCGGTGAAATTGCCTTCGACACGAAGGCGGTTCCAAAGGCGTTTACCCATAAAAAACACACAATCAGTCGGGCAACCGTCAAAATGAGTCTCATGGACGGGGACACGGCACGGCACCAATACAACGAATCCCATTATTATTGCGCCTTTGGAGATTTTGTTGCCGTAACAAACTCCAAAAAAACCATGTACCACCTAATAGACGAAATGACAAGTGGAGGACTACCTCGTACGGTAGAAAATGGGCTAACATTGGACCAGGGAACGGTCTTTCGTCTCCAATCCGGCCGCGTACCTGAGTTGCAAAAATATGGTTTTCCTCCGCTGGACCTTAGCGTAAAATTTGATGACGGAACTGCCATATTCAAAATGAATATCAAAAGTAAATTGTTTGGAAAATGGCTGCACAGCCAGAATAACAACCCCATCGGAAAGTAATCGGCGGTTTCGTATGTTTGCGGTTTCCGGCTCCTTGTTTGGATAATCGACGGGCTTTCGTGCGTGCGGCGTTGACAGTCAGGAGATTGACATCAGCATGTGAGCAGAAGTTGAATTCATGGATACGGCAAACGAGATCATAGAGAAAATTCGGAGGGAAATCGCGGCGCTGCAGCCGTCCACCGCGCATGAAAACTTTGGACACGTGCTTTCCTTCGGCGATGGCGTCGCGTTTGCCAGCGGACTTTCGCAGGTAAAACTCAACGAAAAGGTGCAATTTGCCGACGGTTCCCTGGGTCTGGCACTCAATTTGGCGGAAGACTGCGTGGGCATCGTGGTGCTTTCAGATGAGGCCAAAATCAATGCCGGCGACGAGGTGAAAACAACGGGCGAGCTTCTTTCCGTTCCCGCGGGAAAGGAACTTTTGGGCCGTGTGGTCAACGGACTTGGCGAACCCATCGACGGACGCGGGCCCATAGGCACAACGGAACACTATCCCGTGGAAAAAATTGCCCCGGGAATCCTTCCCCGCCAATCAGTGAGCCAACCGCTGCAGACGGGGATCATTGCCATCGATTCCATGATTCCCATTGGCCGCGGACAGCGGGAGCTCATCATCGGCGACCGGGCAACGGGGAAGACCTCCATTGCCATCGACGCAATTTTGAACCAGGCGGAAATCAACCGCCAGGGAGAGGCATCTGGGGATCCGGAATTTCGCCCGGTCTATTCCATCTACGTCGCCATTGGCCAACGCCGATCCGCCGTGGCAAAAACCATTCAGCTGTTGGAATCGCACAGTGCGCTCCAATATACCATCATCCTCGCCGAGGGAGCGTCCAATAATCCCGTCGGCCAATACATCGCCCCCTACGCCGGAACGGCCATGGGCGAGTGGTTCATGGACAACGGCATGGACGCGCTTATTGTCTATGACGATTTATCCAAGCATGCCGTCGCCTACCGGCAAATTTCACTCGTTCTCAAGCGTCCGGCGGGCCGGCAAGCCTATCCTGGGGATATTTTTTATCTGCATTCTCGCCTTTTGGAACGTTCAGCACGGCTTAACCGGGACAACGGTGGCGGGTCGCTGACGGCTCTACCTATTGTCGAAACGCAGGAGGGCGATGTCTCCGCATACATTCCCACCAATATCATATCCATCACCGATGGACAGATTTATCTGGATACGGACCTATTCAATCGCGGCGTTCGTCCGGCCATTGCCACCGGCATTTCCGTTTCCCGGGTTGGATCCGCAGCGCAGGTAAAGGCCTTCAAACAAGTGGCGGGAAAGGTGAAATTGGACTTGGGCCAGTACTATGAGCTGATGGCCTTTGCGCAATTTGGGTCAGAATTGGATGAGCGCACGCAGCAGCAGTTAGACCGCGGAGCCCGCATCGTGGAACTTTTTAAACAGCCACGCCTTGCTCCAAAGCCCATGGAAGTGCAAGTTTTTCTTCTCTGGGCCGTGCAAAATGGATTCTTTGACAAAATTCCCGTCAATAAAACGAAAAAGGCGGCGGACGACTTGGAGCAATGGGTTAGGTCGGCACAAATACAGCTATTGGAGGACATTGCCGCCAAAAAGGAAATCGATGGCGCCGTCGGCAAACGGCTGCACGGTGCACTGGAATCTTGGCAGACAACCCAGGGCGGAGACGCGCAATCAAACGCGTGATGGGCCATGAAAAGCTTTAAGGAAATCAAGCAGCGGCTGCGGGCCGTACGAAATACGGCGAAAATTACCAGGGCCATGCAGTTGGTCGCATCCTCAAAGATGCATCGGGCGCAGCAGCTGGCCGTTGGCGGGCGTTCCTATGCCATGCGCCTGGCGGAGCTCGCCGAACGACTTCTCGCCGAATTTGCCCAAAAGCGTAGGAAAAAATTTCTCCATCCGCTTCTGGAGGAGCGGGAAATTCACTGCCGGGGTATTATTTTGGTAAGTACCAACAAGGGCCTTTGCGGTTCGTTGAATCAGAATCTTTTCCGCGTGCTGCCACCGGCGGAAGATTCCGTGAAATACATCGCCATGGGGAAAAAGGGAAAACAGTTCCTGGCGTCACGACAATTGCATTTGCTCGCGGAATTTCCGCTCACGGACAGCGTTCCATTCCATGAAGTGCGCAGTGTCGCCGACTTTGCCAAGAATGCCTACCAAAAGGGCGAGATCGATAGCATCGAAGTTGCCTCCACCGTATATGTCAACACCATGTGCCAACAGCCAATATTGCAAACACTTCTGCCATTGAAATTTTTACGAGGCGGCGTTGAGGAACAGCGGAAGCTTTTCCGCCGAGAGCAGGGTGCTATGCCAAATGATCCGCGGAGTCTGATCATCGAACCCACGCCGGATGCGGTCATGTGTGCGTTGGTGGAAAGTTTTTTCCGCGAAACCCTCTATCACCTGCTCTTGGAAGCAAAGGCCGCGGAACAAAGTGCCCGCATGGTGGCGATGAAAACGGCAACGGATAACGCCGAATCCATCGGCCGAACACTTAATTTGGAATATAATAAAGCCCGCCAGATGGCCATTACCAACGAAATTATTGAAATCTCCAGCGGCTCCGTTGCCTCATAATAACCAAAGGAGTGTGCATGCACACGAGTGTCCCTTTCGGACGCCCACACCGGGCTGCAACACGTCCCGCGTCGGTATCTAACGCTATCATAAATCTACCTTTATGAAATTACTTGATTCAACTTTGGGAGAAAATGGGATAAACCACTCCGGCGAAATTCGCGCAAGGTCACATTCTTGGTTGACTTATTGCTCATATTCATTTCAGTGAAAATGTGAATTTTTGGGATTACCTAATCGGTGGACCTCTTTGCACGGATTATGCCTCCGATGCCATTGAAATTTTGAAAAAGATTGGAGATGCCAAGGAAGTGACGGATTCCGCAATGGTCGAACGCGTTTATTCTAATCCGCTTGCCATAGAAATATTGAAGCGAAAGGGCATCGAACTTCGCGGAGCCCCGGGAATCTATTGTCGCATATTGGTTTTTTTCAGTGGAGTTGGCCGTGGCCTCCGCTGCCTACTCATGAGTCCGCTGGCCATTGTCGCAGGAATTTATGCCCATTTTAAACTTGTAGGGATTCATTATAATCTGGCCGACATAGGCAATCCAAAGGCAAAAGCCGGTGATGACACCGTCTATGATATAATGAATAAAGCAAACTTGAGAAACGGTCCGATTTTCCAAAAAACCGGAAAACGTGTTTGCATTATCGCTGGAAAAACAAATGATTTATCCGCATGCTACTATGACTCGCTTCATCACGTCGTTTCGATTCCGGCGTGCATTGGAAAAACGGTTGCAAGACAGAATGACACACCCTGTGAAACGGTCCCTGGGAAGGATTTTGGCGCCGCAACGGCCCTTGCCATTGCGTTCCATGAAATGGGTCACGCGGAGCAGCGTAAATTTTTGATATTTATCTTTTTTGCCACGCCAATAGCTGGAATCGCGGCACTTACTTTCGGCCTCTTAGCACTGATTTTCGCAACTTCAACGATTTTAGCTGTGATTGCGATTGCTCTGGTCGGAATCGCCATTTTATTCGCTGTGACTGAACCTATCATTCAATTTTTTTACGAGCGCGACGCATCCGTTCGTTCCATCGCAAATTTGATAGCAAATGGCCACATCACAACCGAAAAAACAGCCAAAGAAGCCGTGTTCGCGCTGCAGCTTGCCGCCAGCACATACCTGCTGAACACCATAAAAAGCCTATCGGAAAGACTTTCGTACGTGTTTGCGCTCCTTAGTGGCATGCAACACAAAACCGCCAGCACAATTGCGCCAGTCCCCCTGTAAAAACCGATCTTCGGCCGTTTTTGCCCGCGTAAATCACGAGATTTGGGGCCCGTGTTTTTAACTTTCGCGAGAGATCTCACGACTTCCAAGCCGTTTGTCGATAGGTAAATTGCGCGAGTCTACTGACAAGGAAGTCGGCAAGCAATATTAATGTGAGCTACAAAACTCATTTCTATAATAATTTCTCAATTTAAATTCTTAGATTTAGTACAAGCATGTCAACGACGATTATCGCCTGTGCCGCGCCCCAAGACCGAAAGCGCGAAAAGCCGTCGCCGACGAGGCGCTTCAATTTCAAAAAACACGTTCCACCGTATTGCGTTGTTGGAGAATATTTTTTTCTTCTTCCGTGTCCTCGTTTTGCATATTCTCACGCGCAATGGAACGTATTCCAATTTGTGCGAATCGTTCTTTAATTTTGTTGGAACAGTAGTCTTTGTCGCCAATCGCTGTTCCCATACACCTTCGAAGCAAGTTTTCCGCTTCCTCAATATCGTGACGGTTGCCATTTGTCGGGCGAAATGCCACGATTTTTCTTTGCTCATTGCTTGCTATGTGAAGCTTAAAGCCAAAAACCTTACGCGTTGAAGAATACGCTCATTCAACAAAATCTGGCAACAGACGACAAGTACAAAAGCGAACATTTTCGCATATCTTTTAAGTCGGAAAATTATTATAGAAGCTAATTTTATAAATTGCACATTTATTAAACTCGCAGAGTGAAGATAAAGCTTTATCAAGACGATAAATTAGAAGGCCCTGCCGTTCCCTTGGCAGCACGGGTGGAAATGGCTAATGACCACATCGATGGGACCGACGGCGGAAAAGCCGAACTGTTCTCGGAGGTTGCTGGCGATGGCCTCTTGAATCTGCCGAGAAAGCTCTGGGACATTGCACCCAAAGGGTGCTTGCAAATGAATGGCAATCGAAAGAACGGATTTTTTCTCCCGGATACGTATGCACGGATGCCCGGCGGGGCTAAAGGTGTCGCATATGCCGCGAATGGTTCCGCGAATGGCGCGCACGGAAACGGAAACGGTTCCCCACTCACCATCGGCGATAAGAATTTTTCTCCGCCAGCAGCGAATAAAACGCCATAGAACAAACGACCCAACGGCGGCGGTGGCGAGAAGTACCAAACCCAGCCGATGATCCGTAACAAAAGTCAGAAGTGTCTGAAAAAAATTTCTCATCATACCCCCTACTCTCCGCCGTTCAACGGCAATGTGGTCTCCGGCTTGTCCTCGCGAGCGCGTATGCCGTCAATGGTCACATTAACCTGGGCCACGGACTTATTGGTCATGAACGCTATCTGGTTGGCCACGTTTTGTTGAACTTGTGCGGCAACCTGCGTGAGCTGACACCCGAAATAGAGCAGCACGCGGACGTCGATGTTATAGCGTCCCTGCTCGTCCTCTTTGACGGTCACACCCCGATCCGTTTCACGCTTGGAGAAAATTTCCGCGATGCCGTCGATGAATCGTCCACCCACCTGAGCCACGCCATCCACGGCCAAGGCACTGTACCGGACGATGCTGGCAATGACGCTGTGATTGATGCGGATTTCTCCATCCGGGGCCATGACATCTCCAGCCATGTCATCCGTCGAATTGTCGCGCGACTTTCGATTCATAGGGCTTTCTCCGCTGGGTCCGATGGAAGGCGCTGGGAAAACGCCTCAATGAAGCCGGTATCCACCTGGCCATTGCAAAAAATGGGATCTTGCATGATGGCGCGCTGGTAATGGATGGTCGTGGCCACGCCGCGAACGATATACCCGGAAAGCGCCTGATTCATGCGTCGAATAGCCTCACCCCGATTCTTCCCAATCGCAATCACTTTTCCAATCATACTATCATAATACTGTGGAATGCGGTAGCCGCCGTAAACATGGGAGTCAATGCGAATTCCAGGACCACCGGGCGCGTAGTAGAGGGAAATTTCACCGGGCTGGGGCGCAAAATTGCGCGTGAAATCCTCCGCGTTAATGCGGCATTCAATGGCATGGCCGGAAAAGCGCACATCCTTTTGCGAAAAATTCAAAGTTTCCCCGCGGGCAATTCGCAGCTGCCATTGGACAAGGTCAATGCCCGTGATTTCTTCGGTGACGCCGTGTTCCACTTGTATGCGGGTGTTCATTTCCATGAAATAAAAATTTCCGTGGGCATCCACCAAAAATTCTATGGTTCCCGCGTTTTCATACTGGCAAGCTCGGGCAAGGCGCACCGCCGCTTTTCCCATTTTTTGCCGCAGGCTCGACGTGAGAAAAGTCGACGGGGCCTCTTCAACGAGCTTCTGATAGCGCCTTTGGATGGAACAATCCCGCTCTCCCAGGTGGACCACATTACCCTTGGAGTCGGCTAAAATCTGAAATTCAATGTGTCGCGGGCTTTCGATGCACTTTTCGATGTAGAGCGCGCCGTTGCCGAAATTTTTTTCCGCTTCCGCCCGAGCCACGCCAAATTCCTTCATAAACGCCGCCGGCGTATGAACCAAGCGCATGCCCTTTCCGCCGCCGCCGGAAACCGCCTTGAGAAGCACGGGAAATCCGATTTTCTGGGCGATTTTCACACCTTCCGCCTCCGATTCCACCACACCCTCACTTCCCGGTGTCACGGGAACCTTGGCCTTCTGCGCCACGGCTTTGGCGGAGGCCTTATTGCCCATTAGCTCAATGGTTTGCGGCGATGGCCCAATGAAAGTAATGTGACAACTGTGACATTGGTCGGCAAACTGGGCATTTTCTGACAAAAACCCGTACCCTGGGTGAATGGCATCCACGTTGCTAATCTCGGCGGCGGCAAGAATGCGGTCACTGCGCAAATAACTCGCGGATGCGGGTGCGGGACCGATGCAAATGGCCTCATCCGCCAGATGTACGTGCAGGGAATCCGCGTCCGCCTCCGAATACACGGCAACCGTCTTGAGTCCCAGTTCCTTGCAGGCCCGGATGACGCGCAGGGCAATTTCCCCCCGATTGGCAATGAGTACTTTCTCGAACATGGCGTATCAATTGGGACGAACTTTAAAAAGTGACTGGCCGTATTCAACGGCCTGGCCGTCTTTTACCAGAACGTCCACCACCGTACCCGTGACTTCCGCTGGGATTTCATTGAGTACCTTCATGGCTTCGATGATGCAAACCACCGTGTTGGCTTGGATTGAGCTGCCGATTTCTACAAAGGCTGGACGACCCGGCGCCGGCGACCGGTAAAAAGTCCCGACCATGGGCGAGGTAATGGTCAAAATTGATGCCTCCGGTTCGGATTGCTGGGGCACGGGCGGTGTTATGCCTTGCGGTGGGAATCCAATTGCGTGTGGCATTACACCATAGATCGGGACGCCGGGCTCCTGAAACTTCCGTCGGCAAAGGCGCACACGCGTACCATCTCGTTCCAACTCAATTTCTTCCAGTTCGTAGGCCTTGATTAACGCCGCCAGTTTTTCAATTTCTTCGTTGTCCAACGCCCACTCCCTTCGCGTCAGTCTCTGAATTGGAAACACCAAAATGCAATGCCTTTCTTTGAATGGTCCGGTAGCACTATCCGCACATTCCTTCCACCAGCGCAAACGGAGGCATCTCTCAAAATTGCGCGGCAATGGATGGCGGCATTTCCCATTTGAAAAAGCTTGGCATGCGACTGGCATACCTTTTACGGTGCCGCGGCTGGTGAGGTAACCAAGTGGCTAAAGGGTGCAGACTGTAAATCTGTCGAGGTTTCTCTTCGTGGGTTCGAATCCCTCCCTCACCACCATTTGCGGAACGTTGACAATGAATTTTTCGGGCTACAGCGTTTGTCCATGGAGCAGGCTTTGCCAGGATTTCGCGATTTTTACCCGGATTCTTGCGCCGTCCGAAATCATCTCCTTCGGAACTTTTGCCGGGTAACTCGCACCTTTGGTTTTGAGGAGTTTGATGGCCCGCTCCTGGAACCTTTGGATCTTTTCGTAGAAAAATCTGGAGAGGAAATTATTTCCCAGTTGTTTAATTTCACCGACCGCGGCGGCCGGGCGGTTGCACTTCGTCCGGAGCTTACCCCAACGCTCGCACGCATGATTGCCGCACGGGCGTCGTCGCTCAAACGTCCCATCCGCTGGTGCAACGTGGGGGAACATTTTCGCTATGAACGGCCGCAAAAGGGTAGGCTTCGCGCATTTTGGCAAATGAATGCCGACCTTTTAGGAGAAGGTGGTGTTTCTGCGGATGCGGAAATAATTGCCCTTTTGGTCTCCGTTTTCCGCGGAGTTGGACTCGGTGCGGATGATTTTGTCATTCGAATCAGCGACCGGAGGCTTTGGCTGGATTTTTTGGCATGGATCGGCCTATCCGGCGAGCAAATGCCTTCATTTTTGGAGATCATCGACAGGTTTGAGCGGGAAGGTTCGCGGGAATTGAAAAAAAAGCTGGCGGAACTTTCGCCAAATCTGGGCCCGGAGCTTTTTGCGGCGATCAACGATTTGCGGCAATGTCGCACGCTGGAAGATATCCAAAATGCTTTCGGCGAGCAAAATTTGCCGCGTGTTGGCGATTGGGAAAAGCTTTTGCAATTGCTGGATGACCTGCGGCTGATGCCTTTTATCCAAATTGATCTCGGGATCGTACGCGGCCTTGCCTACTACACGGGCTTTGTTTTCGAGGCATTTGAACGATCCGGACAGGGTAGGGCACTGGCCGGTGGCGGGAGATACGATGATCTATTGGAAAAACTCCACAAAACCCCCTTGCCCGCCTGTGGGTTTGCCATTGGCGATGTGACGCTCGGACTCCTCCTGCAGGAAAAACAACTGATTCCCGCATATAAAGCCGCCCCGCACGTATTTGTTATTTTTTCCGATGAAAACCGGAAAGCGGCCCTTTCCATTTGCCAGGACCTGCGGGACAGAGGGATATCCCTGTGCTATGATCTTAGGGGGGAATCATCATTCTCTAAGCAGCTCAAGGAAGCAGGTAGGTCCGGAGCCAGTTTCGCGCTATTTGTCGGCACCGATGAGCTGACATCGGGGAATTTTACACTAAAAAATCTTTCTTCGGGCAGCATGCAAACTCTTACCGCAAACGAGCTTTTCGGTGCTTTCGACTAAAGCCGGTGGCGCTCCCATCGGGATTCGAACCCAAATCGTCGGTTCCGGAGACCAATATTCTATCCATTGAACTATGGGAGCCCAGTCAGATGCAGTGCCGTAGGCTAACGGATGGCAAGCGCAAAAAATTTAGCCAATGCCATGCCGACAGCCGCACAGTTCTGATACGCGGTAAACGCAACGGAATTAATGGAATACAACACATATAATATTGACATGTTTGCAATTCGGCATATATGCATACTGCATGATAGCAAATCTGGAAATTTATTACATGTGTGAGCAATTTTTCACATCTCAGGCTGTAGAAGTAGTTACCGTAATAACGGCCAAACAACCAACTGTAGCTGGCCTGCTGCAAGGAGTGTATACGCCTCCCTGTAGGCAATTCACTTTTGGCAGCATTAACAAGGAACAAATTCTCGCAAATATACGTCAATTTTATCCAACCGATGGCCGCATTGTCATACTTAGTTTACTTTTTCCAAATGCCGACCAAAAAACTCTTCAGCAAGTCGCCAAAACAACTGACCAGGCGTTAACATATATCGTAAACGGCATTAATGAGATTGCTGACCATTTGAGCAACATTGCAGTGGGCAGATTTGAAGGCGTCCAGACTTATGAGCAATTGGACGGCGCATTGTTATTTGCAAAAGATATATTTGCTCGCAATGGGATTATGCGACTTCCTATAATCGTTTATAATACATATAGGGAACGCCTTTTGTTGGTTAGCTCGCGAATATTTTCAAAGCTTGTCCAGCAAATTCCGTCCAACTGTGGCGATATTCCTGAACCGTTATTAAGCCCAAATGCGTCCTATGACATTGGTGCGCTCATGGCATTTGGCGTGGAAGTGATTGTCGGTTTTAGGAATGGAAATGTAGAAAATTCTATAACACTTTTGCTTGAAATTGGCAAATTTAGACACCGCATGAGTATGGAGCCAGTGCCGAATGACGCTGTTGACATATCTCCGCAACAACTTGTTGGAATTATCGCCGAATATGGCGAGGGGCATACGGCTGAAAAAGTGGCTTTCTTGGGGGCGCTTGCATCTAAAAATTATATGATTGCATGGAATATGCTAGTAGCATCCCATAGTATGAAGATGGTCGTTCCTTGCGACATTTGGGATGCTTTGGCGGCGGAACAAAATTTTAATGGATGGAAATATGTTAACCTAGATGCGATACAGTTAATATGCAATTCACCAACAGTAGCCCCCGATGCGAAATCACGCGATCGCAGGATTGCAGCAGAATTTTTCGCAAATTTGTCCGAATCAAGCGATTTGATTACGGCATTTCGTAAATCTCCATTGGTGGATCTTACTATTTTCAAAGACCTTTTTCGGGACAAAATTGAGATATGGTTTGGCGACAAAAGAATTCTATCAACGGACGTTAAAATGTTGTGTCGTTCAGCTGGAATCGATTACCCAGCAGCTGAATTTATAGTAAGTATGCTAAAGCAAAATTTTAAAAGAAACGCGATCGCTCAAATTCTTCGAGCCATATGCTTCTATCCATGGACGCAAGGCGAATCTGCGCGCCTGATCCTCGCATTGGATGACTTTGGCGTAAAAAAGGGCGTACGCGGAGAAGAACTCGAAAAATTTTCCCAGGCACTACTTGATCTTTATGATGCGGGGCGTCAAAACGGAAAAACGGTGATCAAAATATCAGAGGATGATAGCATTGAAATTGAATCAATGTCAATCCAGGGCGGAATCCCACAAAATTCATCGGCACCTGCAAATTGGGGCTTTCAGTACGTTGCGCCGTGGGCCTATTTTTATACGAAATTACGTCAAACACCGGACGGACAAAGCACGGTGCTGGCCGCACAAATGGCGGCACACATCTAAGAGATAGTCAGTCCTGCACCACGTGTTTTTGCAGGGATTTTTCAATGGCCTTGAGCTGTATGTCCAAACTTGCATCCACGGTACCGATTTCCGTTTCGATGATGCAGTCATTTGCGTGCAAGCGACCATCGGCAATGACTTCCACAAAAGGCGCATCGCCATCTCCGCCTTTCGCAATCCCTCCAATGCTCTCACGTACGGCCGTGGCCTGTTCCGGATTCACGCGAACGACCACTCTTTTTTGATTGCGCACGGCGGACAACGCATTGTGGACAATCGCCTTAAGCCGTTGTGCATTATCCATTTCGCCAATGATCCGTTTGACCGAGCGCATGACAATGTTGACGATGCTTTCTTCAAACCTTTCAAAGCTCTCCATCCTTTTTGCAGTGACGGACATCATCAATTCAGAAAGTTCCTGCTTGCCCTCGGCCATCCCAGCCGCATGGCCTTTTTTGCGTTCCGTCTCGAAAGCGGCCTTGGCCCCGCCAATGATTTTTTTTGCCTCCGCCTGGGCGTCGCTGACAATCTGTTTCGCCTTCGTTTCCGCGGCGGACAGAGATTCGCGAATTAATGTTTCCGTCTCATTGATAATTTCCCCAACGGAGCCGAAGGACATGAATTCGTCGGCGTGTAAAATCCTTTTGCCGGGCACAATTTGCAGCTTTTTTTCATCCTTTTTAAGCATCCACATGATCGCCTCCTTTGGTTTTATCCGAGCAATACCGGGTTAAAATATTTTCCAAAAAGGACCAAATGCGGTCCGTGAAGCCATTCCGAAATTTCGGAAAGGCCCAATTTTCACCGGGTCGGAATTTGAGTTGAAAGCGCTCCAGCAGCGCCCTGGGTAGATCACATAGACATGTCGCCACGCAAAACTTTCCAGCGATCATCACCCGTGTCGGCAGCGGTTTGTCATTGCCGGGAAATGAGTCCAGGCGAACGTTTTTTGGGCGGAAAAAAATGGCCTTGCGCAGGGCAAAGTGATAAACCTCTTCCCCGATTACATTGAGAAGTTTCTCGCGCTCTTTTTTCAGGACCGTATGCCGAATTCCGTCCACGCAAATGGCAGCACCGGCGAATTGCGCAAGCCGACGAATTTTTTCCGCGGGCGCATAAAGTAACTGTTGCCGTGGGAACAGTGGCGGAAGGACCAGCTCCCGGTCTAAATTTAACTCTCCCAAGAGATAGCCGTTGAGCGCGTCCCACCCGCGGCGGGTCCGCATGATGGCTTCCCATATTTCTGTCTCCGGAATCCATTGGCGAAGGCGCAGGGGATGCAGATAACGCAAGGGCTCATAGAGGAATTGCAACACCTTCCCCGCCAGGGACATGTTGGACTTCAAAAAGGGCTCAAACACTACGGCATCGGCACACATACACCCTCACTTTTTTGCTATTCCTCACCAGCTTCGCTCTTTTCTGAAGATTCCGCTGGCTTTTCCTCCGCTGCGGATGCCTCTTCGGATTTGTCGCCATCCGCGGCCGCTTTGAGCCGCTCTTTTTCGTCACGCTTGACGGTCATGTAGTCGTAGAGAATTTTGGCGCCCACAAAGGATATGGCGGCCACGGCCACGGCCACTATCAGAAGCAGGAGCAGGAATACCCAGATGGACGAATGGGTCATGTGGATACCCAACAGGTTGATTACCTGGTTCCCTTCCGATATCACGTCGTTCACAACCGGCGACGGGAAGAGGGCGACGGAAACTTTGTCATAGCTTAACCCCTCGATGCTGTTGGTAACCAAATTTTTAATGTCGCGTATGAAATCCTCCATATTAGTACCGGGACGGTAAAGTATAAAAACCGACGCGGAAGATGGGGTAACGGCTTCGGTAAAACTATTAGTTGTGGGAAGGACAATATTCACGCGAGCAGTGACGACGCCAGTGATGTGGCTGATGGTTTCCGCAATGCTTTCCGATATGGCATACATGAAACGGGCGCGCTCCTCCGTCGGCGAAGAAACCAGCCCCGATTTTTGGAATACTTTCCCAAGGGTGGAAAAATCATCACGCGGGTAGCCAAAGAGGTTCAAAACCTCCACGGCGTTGGAAAAATCCGTGTTGGCCACCACGACCGTCCACATATTTTCTGCGCCGGCGATTTTGCTCACCTCCATGTTGCGCATGCGCAAAATCGAGATCATCTCATTTGCCTGCCGCTCGGAAACATTTGAATAGAGCGGTGACTTTCCGCATCCGGATCCAACCAACAACAGTGCGCCCAGCGCCAATATCCGCAATTTTTTACCGATTTTCATATTTTACCCCTGATTCCGGAATAGTGTCTGCACGCCCTGAGAAAGCTTATCCGCCGTTTTTGCAGATAAATCGTTCATGTAACCCAACTGCATCAGCTGAAATTGCACGGAAAAGAGATCTGCCATGCGCATATTTCCACGATTAACGAGGCCTGAGATATTATTGGTAATCTCATCAAAACCTTTGCGAAATTCGTAGAGTGGGCCCAACATTTTATTGTAAATGCTTGCCTGTTGCGGCTGTGCGCCGCCATCAACGGGTTCCGCAGCTTCTGGAGAAGCGCCAACAAGCCCGGCCTGGAATTGTGCAACATCCCCAAGTCTCACTGCTCCAAATAGCTGCGTCTGATCGACAGCCCCACTGTTTTGCACCTCTGCAACCGCGACTACAGGTTCACCCGCCATCTCAACACTCCATTCCTAACAAAATTTCCTGCGACGTAAATAACTGAAATCTTCCCCTTTGAGCTGCCGCGCAAATTCCATCGCTTGGGGGTCCGTCCCATCGGCAATGACCTCGTCGAGTAACATGTCACTGGCCTTAAATTCACCGGACATGCGAAAAATCATGGCCGCTACCGCCTTAACGATCTGATTGTCCGGGTTAATGGCCGCCGCACGATTCGCAAGAATATCACACGCTAGCGTTAGCTTCCCCATATGAATATATGCAAATGCCAGGCCAATGAGCGGCAACTCACTGTTAGGGCGGACGGCTGCGGTGCCCTCAAAAATGACCTTTGCCAACGATGGTGCACCGTGTCCACATGCGACATACCCCACTTGCATCAAAAGCTGCAAGACCCCCGATGGCACCCCTGCGAACTCCGTCGGAATTTCACCACTAAAATGCCCAGTAGAACCCATTGTTCACTATCGGATGTTTTGCGTTGTCTTACTCAATGCATCACCAGCTGCGCGTAGGGTACCAGTCGCCAATCCCGAAACAACGCCCCAGCTTTGCACCATCCCCTGAACTTTCAACAGTGATCCTTGGTCGACGCTGGCTCCTTGCGTTGCCAGCTCTTGGATTTCATTATTTAAGTCCGACTCCTGCGCAGAAACCACCTGTCCTAAAAGCCTATAAAGGTTGTCCAACGTGTAGCATGATCCATTTGAACCTGTAGTCTCAAAAAGCTCACTTCCAAAATCAATACCCTCAGCCATAAAAAATTCTCCAACTATTCCATCGCACTAGCGCGCGCGATAACCCCTCACCACTCTTATCCCCGCCTCCAGGGCTTTAGCAAAGCGACTGTACCCACCGAAGCTACGTCTGTCAAGTCCTTCCCGTAAAATTCGTCTAACATTTCCGAGTTCCCTGTAAAAAAGATCCTCAACCTCCTTCTTTCGAGCCGGATCAAAAAGCTCCCGTTCGAGCGGAACCATGTGAATCCCGACTTTCGTGCCCCGCGACTTCATTGGAGTGCCTCCAGTCGCAGGGCAAATTGCGTGCCGTTGCGACTAAACTTCAACCCACTCACATCGATGGAATCAATGCGCCAGCCACTCGCAAGAAAAGATCCCACGAAATATTTTTTTCCGTCGCGGGTCGTCACCCAACTCAGGCCAGAGGAACCAATGGTAATGGCCTGGATCGGTTGTGCAAAGAGGCTATTTCCCGCCGGATCGGACTGAGCAGATTGCGACTGTACGTCAAAAACAACGGGAAGAATATTACCCAAAATTTGGATGATGTCTTCGGCTGCCATCCGCCATTTTTCCGCAAATAGTGCACTCACGGAGCCACGGAACACCACCCGGCCTGATTCCGGAAACACCGAAACATGATCACGGAGCCCGTACTCATCCAATGTCGTATTGGCGAGCGTTTGCACACTTTCCGGGGTCATAACGTCGGAATTAACTTTTTTGACCCCGGGAATATCCTGATTGAGTCGATTTCGGATATGATGCCAGCGATCCGTATTGTGCACATAGCCAACGACGGAATATATCCCAGGCGCAATCGACACCACGCGAACGGACCCGTCAATGTCACGAACGGAATCTTCGATGGCTTGGATAATCCGTTCCTCGCTGCGCACATTGAACTGGATGGCGGTTGTGATTTGCAGTAACTCGTTCTTTAGCGCGCGCAATTGGGCATTTGTTGGGACGTATCCCTCGACAACGATTCGACCAGCGTCAACGCGCACATCGACGCTTGCCCGATAATCCAAATTGGCAACTTCTGCCCGGATAATTTTTTCATTCTCGACGAGACTTGGCCGGTTTCTGTCCGGCAAGAGCATCAGGACGACAAGTCCGCCAACGAATACCCCGATGCCAGCAAATATGATCCGCCGCATTTTTTTTCGATTTTGTTCATCATTGGTCTTCACGGGACCTGCGGCCACTGGTTTGCCGTCCGCATTGGGAGGCATTTCCAGGGGTTTTTCAAGTGGTGGGGCGTCGGCGAGCGAAATTGCCGGCCACTCCGCATTCGTTTCCCCGGCAACAATTTGTGTGGTCCCAATTGTGACAAACTGAAAGGCCGGGACTTCCACCGATTCTCCAGAAATAAGCTTCCCATTGAGAAAGACTTGCCCGTCAAGGGGCTTTAGGTGAAGCTTGCCCTCTTCATACTGAAAAGACGCATGCTTCGGCGCCGCCAACGCATCCGCCAACACCAGATCGCAGGAATCATCACGCCCTATGACCACCACCTTGTCATGCTCATCCAACTCCACCTCTGCCCCCGCGTGTGGGCCGGATAGGAGCCGCAAAAGGAACGCCTGCGATGCCCCATTCTCTCCAGAGTCTGCCGTATCGTCTGCCATAGATAAACCTCTCCGTGAAGTTACAACCCCAGAGATATGATGTCAACGCGGATTTGCGAACAGGCCACTTCCATGGCAAACACAGCCAAAATACGATCCAGCATCATTTTTCATTGGAAGACACACGCCCACGCTCTATTGCATGGACCTATTGGCATGCTCACAACAAAAATAATTGAGAAAAAAACGTTAATTATTCTCGGTAGCGGCTGCGCTGGTCTGACGGCAGCCATCTACACCGCCCGTGCCGCATTACGGCCATTGGTTATTGATGGCAATCAGCCGGGCGGCCAATTGACAACCACAACGGACATTGAAAATTTCCCCGGATTTCCCGACGGCATTGGCGGATATGATTTGGTTGAGCGCATGCGCAAGCAGGCGGAGCGTTTTGGTGCAACATTCGCCAGCGATTACATTCATGGCATGCGGCGCGAAGGGGATGTCTTTTTTTTGGAAGGAACATCGACCACCTATGAGGCCCGGGCGATTATTGTCGCAACCGGGGCATCGCCTTACCTGCTAGGGGTTCCCGGAGAGACGGAATATTTTGGCGGTAAGGGTGTGAGCGTTTGCGCCACCTGCGATGGGGCGTTTTATCGCGGGAAAGAGGTGGCAGTCATCGGAGGCGGGGATTCCGCCGTTGAAGAGGCAATTTTTCTAACCCGCTTTTGCCCGAAGGTTTACATTATTCACCGGCGGGATTCCTTGCGCGCATCGGTACCCATGATCAAAAAAGTAATGGAAAAACCAAAGGTCCAAATTATTTGGGACAGCGTTCTGGCAGAGATTTTAGGCGATGGCCGGCAGGTCACTGGTTTGCGCATTCACAACGTAAAAACCGATGCGGAACAAATCTTGGCATGCTCCGGGGTATTCATCGCCGTGGGCCACAAGCCAAATTCCAACTTTGCCGCCGGGGTGCTTCCCTTGGATTCGAAAGGATATTTTGTTGCACAGCCGGATGACGCCAGCCGCAGTCCGGTGGATGGTGTCTTTTTGGCCGGCGACTGCGCGGATTCTTTATACCAGCAGGCAGTCATCGCTGCCGGAGCGGGAGCAAGGGCCGCCATTGCGGCCGAACGCTGGTTGACGGACAAACTTTGACATCGTGTGGCATACTTTCGGAAACAGCGATGAGAATCATAACCTGGAACGTCAACGGCCTGCGATCGATTTTGCAAAAAACCTTCGGTGATTTTATCCGCGACGTTGATCCAGACATTCTTTGCCTGCAGGAAACAAAGGTAAGTCCCGATGTCATTCCCGATTTAGGATTTCCGCAATATGGCTTCCGATCCTTCAACTGCGCCGATCGGCGTGGGTATTCTGGAACGGCCATGCTTTCGAAATTCCCACCCCAGTTCGTCGATGAAAGGATGCACTTGGAATCGCTACTTCCTTCCCACGAAGGCCGCGTGCAGGTGGCCGAGTTTAAAAAATTTTTCCTCGTCAATGTCTATGTGCCCAATGCCCAAGCACAACTTACCCGCTTGGCCCTGCGCCATTTGCAGTGGGATGTGGAATTTGCGAAGTATTTGTCGGAGTTGGATGCCAAAAAGCCCGTACTCGCCTGCGGGGATTTTAACGTCGCCCATCAATCCATTGATTTGGCGCGCCCGGAGGAAAATCGTGGCAACGCAGGATTTACGGACGAAGAACGCGAGGGATTTTCGAACATTTTGAAACAAGGATTTGTGGACGTTTTTCGCATGAAAAATCCCGACGACATAGCCGCGTACACTTGGTGGTCATACCGCTGTGGTGCCCGAGCGCGCAACGTTGGATGGAGAATTGATTACTTTCTTGCCTCCCAACGGATAATTTCCGACATTGGTGAATGTAGAATTCTTTCACATGTCATGGGTTCGGATCATGCCCCGGTATTACTCGAACTACAGTAATCTCCTTAGATTCGATGGGATTTTTTCTAAAATCGGCCCCATTTTTCCTCAATGCCATCTTCCCTGGTGGCACTACTTGCTGACGCGGAGCCGGATGCGCGGGTCAATGGCAACCAGGACCAGGTCCGAAACAAGGTTGCATACGACGATCAATGCCACGTAAACTAGTAAAATTCCGCTGATGACCGAGTAATCCCGGTTA
This sequence comes from Puniceicoccales bacterium, assembly GCA_031259325.1. Classification (GTDB taxonomy): domain Bacteria; phylum Verrucomicrobiota; class Verrucomicrobiia; order Opitutales; family JAIRLM01; genus JAIRLM01. The sequence goes on along the minus strand of JAIRLM010000022.1, from coordinate 33,676 downwards.
GTAATGGCTTGGATAAATAGTCGGCCAAGTCCGGGAATGTTGAAGAGATTTTCCACGACAAATGTGCCGCTGAGTACACCGGCGCAGGTTGAACCCAGGTAGGCAACGACTGGCGAAATCCCGTTCGGAAAAATGTGCCGGCGGAAAATTTGCCCCTCGGTGAGGCCCTTGGCACGGGCGCTGCGCACGTAAAGCTGGGTGGACTGGTCATGCATGCTTTGCCGTGTCAATCGACCTAGAAACGCAACGTATTGGAGCGAAAGGGTGACAACGGGTAAAACTTTATTTTCCCAACCGGCCCAGCCGAAGGCGTTGAACCAACGCAAATGATGAACGAACAGGTAGCATAACACGGGCCCCAGGACGAATGTTGGCACGCAAATGAAAAAAATCTCGGCACTCGCCAGCCAGTGGTCGCAAAATTTTCCATAATTTACCGCCTGAAATAGACCTAAAATGCATCCGATTAGCATCGCCAACGTGAGCGCATAAAATCCAAGTTGCAGACTCACGCCAACCCGATTGCCCATCAATTCCCGGACCGACCAACCCACCTGGCAGTAGGAAGGGCCCAGATCCCCGCACAGGATTCGTCCCAGATAATGCGCGTATTGGGAGAGCACCGGCCGGTCGCGCTCGTAGTAGGACGTAATTTCCGCCCGGGCCTCCTGGGGCAATTCGCGCTCGCCGTCGTAGGGCCCGCCAGGAACGTAACGGAGCATGAAAAATGTGAATGTCAGTACCAATAGTCCCATGGGGATAATTGCCAAAATGCGGCGTAGGACATAGGAGCACATGGCGGAAACGCTGGGCATTTTCCCTGAAAAGCCAATTTCTTTCCCGTCGTATGCCCGTTAAAACCATCCATTAAGCGCCAATTCAGCCACCGCGGGTAAAAGCTTTGCTGTTTTATCCATTTGTAAAAAAGTCAAACCTGCCACGAAGCGTCATGTGCGGTAGTCGGATCTCCGAGTCGTGCCGGCCCATCTGCACGTTTTGCCATGATTTGAAGTCACATTTCTTTAATTTCGCCCGTAAAACGGGCCTGTGACGGAATATCGATTTACCAAAATTGCGAATAACGGACTAGTCTATTTTTGGTCATTTTTCGCCGCATGAATTGCGGGATCCAGGACCGCGATTTTGACTTTCGCAAGAAGTCCAATCTAAAAACGATGCAGATCGTCGTTGATAGGTTTGACATCGTCAACAATGCTTCAACTGGGCAATAATTATTCTGCGTTTCATCCCAGCGTACGGCCCTAATTTAAATCCAATCAAACAAGCGAGAAAATTCCGCAGCCACAAAAACGCATCAATTGCCGCAACCGTGATCCACGACTTACATGCTGCTGCACCGCTCGTCTGCGTGTATCATCAAGCCGCCAATAAACACTCTTCCAAAGATTTCATTGCGGTTTACTAGTGAGTTATTAGACTTATAAAGCGCAGCGGGGAAAAAGCTTTGTCAAGACGGTAAATTAAAAGGCCACGTTGATGACGCTGACTTGCTGTCAAAAAACCACGGCCGGGCAATGTAGTCAAATAACTAAGGCAAAAGGTTATGACTGCGCGAAGCTTGTTCGACTGCGAAGCTCATCGCAGAATTTTTGAAATGCCGCCGGGACATCCCTAGCGGCCGAGCATTTGCCACATGCGACGGTCTCATTCCCTCCTCCGTTTCCGCCCACGATTGAGTTCCAAATTTCAATGAACTTCCGCGCGGATGCCCCACTTCCCGGGGGACATGAAATGACATAGAAAATTTCCATATTTTCGCTGGCGAGTAGCAGGATATGTGCTTGCGGTAATTTTGCCCGAGCCACGGTGGCGAGGGCGCGCAAGGTTCCATTGTCCAGAGAAGTGTCAAAATATCCCATCACCCAATGTCGTCCGGAAACCTCCACGCTTCTTTCAAGAAATACTTCCAACTGCCGTTGGGCCTGCGCCTTGGCCGCCGCTCTAATTTGTTTTTCTAGCTGCTGTTTCTGGTTCTGAAATTTCGCAAGCGCATCGGCGAGATCCTCAATCGGGCAATGCAGTTGCTTGGTGCATTCGCATTGGTTGCGGAATATTTTCCTGAAAAGTTTCTGCGCGTCCACTCCGGCAACGGCTTCAATGCGACGCGTTCCGGCGGCAATCCCCTGCTCACTCAAAATTTTAATCACGCCGATTTCGCCGGTTGCGCGCACGTGGGTCCCGCCGCACAACTCGGCCATTTGCGTGCCAACGAATTCAACCACGCGCACCCGATCTCCGTAACGTTCGCCAAAATGTGCCAAACAGTGGGCGGGCCGCTGGGCAAATGGGACTTCCGATGTGTTCACGGTAAAATTTTTGAGCACAATTGCGTTTGCAAGGTCCTCCACTTTTTCCAGCTGTTCCCAAGATAATTTTTCAAAATGGCTGAAATCGAAGCGGAGGGAACTTTCTCCAACCAGCGAACCCATCTGCTTCACGTGGTCGCCGAGTACCTGGCGAAGTGTCGCCTGCAAAATGTGAGTTGCCGTGTGATGGCAGCAAATGCGCTGCCGTCGCGCCCCATCGACGTTTAGGGAAACTCCGCACCCCAACGGAATGGCCCCGATGGCTTCGGATATTTCGTGCAATATGGTTCCGTCCGGAGTAATTTGCGTATCCGTGATCGCGTAAATTTTCCCGTTGATGGACGCATATCCGCTGTCCCCGACCTGTCCGCCCTTCTCGGCATAAAACGGAGTTTCCGCAAAAATCGCCCAAAATTTTCCACCATCCGAAATTGTTTTTACCAGGCATGTCTCCACCGGGCCCGTCGTCGCGTATCCAGCGAAGATCGTCCGTGCGGCCGCATCGTCCGAGTCTCTAACGGTAATTTTCTCCGCCCGCTGGGCCTCCCGCGCCCGTTGCCGTTGGGCCGCCATGCACCTCTCAAACCCTTCCTTGTCCAGCGTACGCGACGACTCCCCCGCGACCAATTCGGCGAGATCGACGGGAAACCCATAGGTATCGTAAAGCTCAAAAACCACGGCCCCGGGAATAACGGCCCCATGCTCGCGAATGGCTTCCTGAAGCAGCTGCAATCCGCGCTGCAGCGTGCGTGTGAACGCCTCCTGTTCGCGCACGAGAACCTTTCCGATTGTTTCCGCGTTGTTTTCAAGTACGGGATAGGCCGTTGCCATTTGTCGGATGCAAACCGCGGACAATTCGGCTAAAAAATTATCCGCCAGGCCAAGCCGCTGGCCGAACAAAACAGCCCGGCGGAGGATACGGCGGAGCACATACCCGCGTCCCTCATTACTCGGCAAAATACCGTCCCCGATGGCAAAGGTCAGGGTTCGCACGTGATCAGCAACCACGCGAAAGGAACAGTCGGCCATTTCCTGCGGTGAAAGTTTTTTCCGATCCGCCGGGACCGTGCCGCCGTAGGTAATTTTTCGTTCCGCGACCGATTCCATGTCGGCGAAAAGCGGCTTGAATAAATCGCTGTCATAATTGGATGGACTTTTGGAAAAGTCGCGAAACCCAGCCGTCGAGGCGATAACCCCGGCGATGCGCTCCAAGCCCATGCCCGTGTCCACGTAGCGCGCCGGTAGCGGTGCAAAATTGCCATCGCCCATCGCATTATATTGGATGAACACCAAATTCCACAGCTCCATGCATCGGGGTGACCCAGTGTTTACCAATTCTGCCCCGTCGCCGGCGAGCGTGAGATCCATGTGAATCTCCGTGCAAGGCCCGCAAGGACCGGTTTCACCCATCATCCAAAAATTATCACGCGCATTTCCAAAGTGGATGTGCCGTGCTGGTTCAAGGCCCTCCCTGGTAAATATTTTTTGCCAAATGTCGTACGCTTCCCGGTCCTCTGCGGAGGGTTCACCAACTTCAGGCTTGTATACGGTCGCATGGAGCCGCTCTTTGGGAAAATTCCACCGATTGACCAGCAAATCCCATGCCATGGAAATGGCTTTCTCCTTGAAATAATCACCGAAGGACCAGTTGCCGAGCATCTCGAAAAACGTGTGGTGGTAGGTGTCGTAGCCCACATCGTCCAAGTCGTTGTGCTTCCCGCCGGCCCGGATGCATTTTTGGGAATCCGCCGCCCGCGCAAATGGACTTGGCCGCTCGTTTAGGAAGTAGGGCACGAATTGGTTCATCCCGGCGTTGGTAAAAAGCAAATTGGGTGAACCGGGCAGAAGCGATTCGGATGGAACAATTCGGTGGCCATGCTCGGAAAAATAATCGAGAAATTCCTGGCGTAACTCTCCGGCAGTTTTCATGGGACCACATCAGGTCTCCGAAGGATGTTTAGCAAGCCTTGGCAGCACTTTGTGCGCAAAATTTGGACGATTCGGGTTTACGGCCGGATGGTGGGCCTTTTCGATGCACATACGTCCTTCCACGCTGACGGAAATGCCTCGGAGGAGCTCAAACACTGTCGCGACGAATGGGTCATGAATTTACGAAATTAGCCACCGCTGGACATTTTTAAACGAAAATTTCAAAAATCGTATTTTCCAAGAATCTAAGCCGAAAAATTATTATAGAAATTAGCTTTTCAAATCACATATATATTGTTATTTTTTTGTGGATTGCTGTTTAAGTCGAGAATGGCCTTGCTTCCGCACGTACGTAACTCAACTTTTCCGTGTGAGTAAACTGAGTAGGCGCCATCGAAGGATACACCGCGTGAAAAAGTTTCTAAGACTATTACCGCGGAAGGCTCTTTTGGAAAAATATCCCATTATCGGGCGTTTTGCGGAACCGCTCCGGCGCAATGCTTTTTTGTGGTCCTTTCGCAGCTCCGAGATGCTCCCGGCATTTTTATCCGGGTGGGTGATTACGCTGACGCCGTTTTACGGAATGCATACCCCCATGGCACTGTTTGCTGCTTTCCTCTTTCGCGCCAACCTACTCACGATTCTCGCCCTGCAATTCATAAGTAATCCCTTCATGGAGCCATTCATATGGCTTACCACCCACGCAGTTGGGCAATGTGTCGTATCTGTTTTGGGAAATCATGGGCCCGTGGCGGCAAATGCCATACATGGCGGCGGGATCGCCCGCTGGCTGGCAACGGCAACACTTGGAAGTATTTTGCTGGGGTTTTTAGGCACGTTGATCTCATGCGGCATCTACAAACTTTTGACAAAACCCGGTCAGTTGGAACCGAAGTGACATGCATGGCAATTTACGCTTTGGCCGAATAATTTCCGTGGCTTCCATTGACAAATCTAAACCTTGGCTTAGAATATAAGTGACAATTTTGCATTACTTCATCGGTAAAATATTGGCGCAAGGTTGATAAAATAAGACTATTATAGTCAACAACGAATACGTACCAGCCATTTAAAATCTGTTTATGACGCCGGAAAATATTTGCTTTCGGCAAAAGTGGCATACGCGATGCCCTCTCGCTTACGGCATAAACCACATCTATTTTACGAGCGCCATTTTATCATGCGATAACGCGCCGTGTGTCGATGGGGAGAATGGAAAAACATTCCGGATATTGATAAAAAATTATACATTGCAAAAAACATCATTAAGATCGCTTGTCATATTGATCCGCATTCCCCACTCGCGGAGCGTTGCTACGGAGTTATGGCATAGTGATCCGCTGGGGTGTCTGATCAAATTTTAAATGTGGTGGATGTCCTGGGCCTCGTTTTGACGGAAGTGGGCTCCGCATGTGGAAAAGCCGAAAGGAAATAAAAATTTTCAAAATTTTATATTGCTTTACTACAGGCGGGTTTTTTTCGATAAAATTGCAGAAAGTGAAAAAATTTCTTGTCATCAACATTGTTGGCTGTTATGGATCACTCGCTGTGTCGAACAGGCTTAACCAAGTCGAAGGTTGTAGAAAATGAGCATCGAAGAAGAAATGAGGCACCTTGAAAAGGAGGCCGTGCGCATAGAGCGCAGGAAGGAAGAACTAGTGCGATTCCAACAGGAAGAAGTGAAGCGGGAGGAGAAGCTGGATGACGTGTTTGCGGCCAGTGGCTATCCGACTCCATTGGCGCTTGTGGAAGCGCTTATCCGCAAGTTTGGGCTGAAAGTTACCGGGGAAAATGAATTCCTACGGAAGCGGAAGCGAACTCGCGTGACAGGCGTGTTGCGAGATTCCATCAAAGAGGATTGCCATAACGGGCTGTCCATGAACCGTGCGTCTAGGAAGTATCGCATCAGCTATGCAGTTGTGGCGCGCGTTTTGGCCGGGTTTTATGATAATAAAGCCTAGCAATCAGGGAGGGGGGCATTTGTGGTTGATTTAGCCGATGCTGCTCGGCCGCGATAACCCTCCTGTCAATATTTTTTAAAAAAATTTCCGATATTCCGCCCGCAGGTTTAACGTTACTTTAATATTTTTTTTCAAGATTCGTCATTTTTGGCGACTTTTATCTCAACCCGAGTTGACACAATAAAATCCGAATCTCCGCCGTTAATTCGTCGCCCTGTAATTTCCACTTCCAGTTGTTTTCAGGGCTTCCCGGGGTGTTTGTGCGCGCGAGTGAGTCGAGTCCTAGGATGTCTTGCATGGGAAAGATGACCCAACGGGCTGGGGAGCATGCAAGCCAATATAGCAAATTTTTAGGAAATTGAAAATCAGCGCAGGTTGTTGGCAGATACTTTTTCAACAGCATCCAACGCAGTTTTCCAGAACTGTCTTCGGAAAAAGTCCCAACAATGGTGTCATTGTCGTGGGTCCCAGTGTAGGCAACGCAGTTTTCGATGTAGTTTTCCGGTAAAAATGGCGATTTGGGGTCATCCCCGTCGAAGGCGAAGAGCAGAATGCGCAACCCGGGGGATCCCAATTGCTCCCGCAGTTTCACCGCCGCGTCGCTCAAAATTCCCAGATCTTCGGCGACAATCGGTAATTCGCCCAGTCGTTCCCGAAGTTCGGAGAAAAAATTCAGTCCGGGGCCATCCCGCCACGTACCACGGATGGCTGTTTTTTCGGCGGCCGGAATTTCCCAATAATCCGCAAATGCTCGAAAATGGTCGATGCGCACGACGTCGTAAAGGTCCATGGCACAGCGTAGACGCTCCGCCCACCAGGCATAATGGGTTTCCGCATGTTTTTCCCAGCGATAAAGGGGATTTCCCCAGCGCTGGCCGGTTTCGCTGAAATAATCCGGCGGCACCCCGGCGACAACCCGCGGCATGCCATCTTCTCGCAAATCAAAGAGTTCCGGATTACTCCACACGTCCGCGCTGTGATGGGCGACGAAGATGGGCATGTCTCCGATAATTTTTATGGAAAGCTGGCGGGCTCGTTTGCGAAGCCATTGCCACTGATTGTGGAAAAAATATTGCTTCACTTTTACGATGTCCAATTCCAGCGCTAATTCTCGGCGCACTTTTTCCAGGGAATCCGCCTCGCGACGGCGAAGCGCTTCCGGCCATTCGGACCACGGGCGCCCGGGGAATTGCCCGCCTATCACCTCAAACAACGCATAATTTTCGAGCCAGGGTTGCCCCCTGAGAAACCTATCATACCCGCTTAGACGACCATTTTTTAAAAATTTTTCTGCCGCCTTGCGTAAAAGTTTTTCCCGAACGGGAATGAGCCGTTCGTATTCGACGCAATCGGGCGAAGTTTGCGGATAATCCGTAAAATCCGCCCGGGAAAGAAGCCCATCATAGGCGAGTTGCTCTAGACTTATCAATAGGGGATTGTAGGCCATCGCTGATGTGGACTGGTAGGGAGAATTTCCATATCCAGTGGGGTGAATCGGTAAAATTTGCCACAACTTTTGCCCGCTTTCATGGAGAAATTCCAACCAACGCAAGGCCACCGGGCCAATGTCACCGATACCATGGGCTCCGGGCAGTGCGCTAATGGGTAACAAAATTCCGCTTGCGCGCGGTGATAAATACTCTGGAGGCTCGTGATCGCGTTTCACCATCGATGGACATTAAATGTGCCAGTCGCAGAACTCAAATCTGGAAATTTGTCGGAAATGTATCGACGGCAATAGCTCTCCAAACCACTCCTCGTGGAAGCAAATACCTTCCAATAGTTTAAATAAAATTGAACAGCGATGAAAACTCCGTTTTGGTAAAATTTTCATAAATAGTTTTTTTTGCTTGTTATTCCCGCCTGCAATATATATCATAAATTAAGTATGGTACATTTCGCGAGTTCGAGCCATCAGTGCGGCTGGTCCGGTGTAGATTTAGGAATAATAGGTATGTATACACCAGGCCCTCTACTTAATAGGGTTTTATGCGGAACTAAAACATATAGTATTAATTTAGGCAACGTCGCTAGACATCTTCCGCAGGATGTAATAATGAAAATAAGAAATGCTCTTCCCTTTTGGCAAACGTTATTCAGGTCGGACGTCAACGTTCTTAACGCATACGCGCATATGCTGGCCGCAAAGTCTGGCGGGGAGATAAGCGTTCACAACGGAAGAATACTTAGAGACACGCTACCAGCGAGAATTGAGTCGAAATTTAACGACAAACATTTGGACATAAGAAGTCTAATAGGCATACTAATTGGCGACCTGAGAATTAACGTATCCGTACCTGGAAATGCGAAAAAAAAGCACACAACCATTTTGGCATGTAAAAGCGATCACGCCAATGCTGGAAGTGAGACCGTCAATCTAGAAAGAATGGCTGCACATCTAGATAAAAAGACGATGATCTCTGTAAAGTTCCGCCTCGGACCGGCAGTTTGCCAAAAATGCAAGTCCGATGGTGAGATCCTTTTTGAATTAGCGCGCATGCGCCTTGGAAATAATATGCTGACCTACGATCCGAAAACAGGTTTGGTACAGCTACGCCGCAAAAGGCATTCGCGGGATGCCCAGGCATCGTCAATGCCGGTAGCACAAACAAATCCTCCTTCGGCAAAACCGCACTTGTCGCCGCAGAATCGCAGCGCGCCTTTGCCACAGTCGACGCCTCTGCCGCAACCGCCATCACCCACGGGCAAGCCTGTAAACGAACAAAATCCAGACAGCGTAAGACCAAATCCAAAACCCGGGGAAGAAAATGTGGTTCCGCCGTCGGATCAGAAATCAGTAGCAACGCCACCTCCTCCTCCGCCACCTTCGTCGGATAATGTGCCACGGCCGTATGGTGGCGGGCCGCCACCGCCGCCGCCGCCAACGACGCCGTCATCGAAATCGCCGCCGTCATCAAATGTGCAAGAGGACACAATGACTTTAATACGGGAGGGTGTTAAATTGAGAAAACTCCCGCAGTCGGAAAAGCCGCCCAACGACGCCGGGAAATCAGATTTAGAAAAAAAACTGGCCGACATTCGCGCAGATGTTGCCGGCGATGATGACGACGGCGATGATGACGACGATTATTTGGATGCATGGGCGGCAAATGGCGGGGGAATTGAGCATATTGATGCGGAATGGATTGATGATGATGAAACCGAAGAACAAGATGTGTTAACATATGGCGGCATGCGCTTAATAGGTCTAGATGGAGAGTATCTGACACTCGACAAATTGCTTCCCAATGGAAAGATCAAGGAAAGTGACTTATCACAAAAAACCCTCGATGAATTGAGAAAAAACCCGGACGCCTACGAAAAACTTGTCGATTACAGAAATCACCCCACCAATCTTCCTGGTGTGAGCAAATGGACGCCTCCCGCCAAACCGGCTCCTAAACCTGTTTCTACACCTTCTGCGCCCGTGCCGGCAAAACCAACGGCTCCAATAGTGCAGCCTGTGTCCAATCCAGTTCCCTCTCCGCAACAGCCTGTTGATCTGGCTCCCGCGCCGCCACCGCCGCCACCGCCACCGCCGCCTCCTTCTTCGCCAGCGCCAAAAACCAACGGTAGCCAGCCGGCGGCAGCGCCGAAACCGTCGGCGGTCGCCACGGGAGCAGCCCCCAACCACCTTGCCCTAATAAAGGCGGGGAATGTTAAATTGAGAAAAGTGGACCCCAATGTGCCGAACCCAGCGCAAAAACCGGCGGCTCCCGCAGCTCCGGCGACGAAAAAGGCTGAGGAGCTCACTGAGGCAGAGATGTTACAGAGGGCTGCAGTCGCGCGCGGTGGTGAATCCTCTAGTGTGTTGGCTGCTTCCGCTACGACACTTAAACCTACAACGCCATTGGGAGAGCGGCTTGCGGCAGCAAGGATGTTTGACTTTGGCAATGCTATTATTGATGTAAATAACGATGATGTCGAGGCCTATGGTGAGATCGTCGATTTACTAATAGGCATGGCCGATAATGGCCAAACACAGTTGACAGAGGATGACTTGACGAACGACATGACACTCGCAACACTGCTCACGGAACACAGAGGAGCAGGCGTCGAAAATAATCAACTTCTGGAGAGAATCAATAATGCACTTAAGGATCCCGGTATGGATGGCAGGATGTTGGCAAAGGCCATCTTCGACGAAGAAGAGTGGTAGGACAAAACACCGGGCCGAAAGACCGCAAGAGAAAGCACAGGGTTAAAAATCTGGACTTTTCTTGACAAAAACCATCCGCTGGGTACGTACGACTCGAGAGAGGGCTGGTCAGGCAGATGAGTCAACAGATTTTGGCAGTGCTGGAATATTTGGAGAAGGAGAAGGGAATTCCGCGTGCCGAGATGATTCGCACGATTTCCGACGCGATCGCATTGGCTGCCCAGCGAGGGATAAATGCCGGACAAAAACTAGAGGTGGAAATCAATCCGCGGACCGGTGCTCTAAAGGCTTTTGCGGTTTTGGATGTGGTTGACTCGGTGGGTGACACGCGGCGGGAAATTCACATTAGCAAGGCGCGCCTTTTGGATCCTCGGGTGTGCATTGGTGGTACTATTCGTCAGGAAATTGATCCCTCATTTTTGGGGCGTATTGCAGCACAGGCGGCGCGGCAGGCCATTAACGATAGCGTTCGCGACTTTGAGCGCACGCGGGTTTGCAGTGAATTTGAAAGCCACGTGGGGAAAATCGTCAGTGGCATCGTCCGGCGGAAGGAGGTCTACGAGGCCAAGGTGCCCGGTGGCCGACCCTTCGTGGACTACATCCTCGAAATCGGCAAGGTGGAAGGATTGCTGGCACAGCGGGAAATGATTCCTGGGGAAGAACTTAGAATCGGCGATTCCGTGCGCGCGCTTCTGTTAAGTCTTGGCGAGCGGCCAAACGACCCGGCGCTAATTCTTTCCCGGTCCATTCCGCGCTTTGTGACCGCGTTGCTGCAGTTGGAAATTTCCGAGCTTAGTGATGGTAGTGTGGAAATCGTTCGCATGGTCCGGGAGGCGGGCTATCGGACAAAGGTCGCCGTGGCCAGTAAGGATCCGCACATTGACCCCGTTGGCGCCTGCGTGGGTTCCCGGGGAATGCGCATTAAGGCTATCATTAAGGAGTTATCCGTTGAAAAATTGGACATCATCCGCTACCGGGAGGATTTAACAAAATTTTTGGCGGAAGCGCTGTGGCCGGTTATTCCACAAAATGTGGAAGTAAATGAAAAGGAACAGCGCATTCGATTTGCCGTCACCGAAGACGATTTGCCACAGGTTATTGGCAAACGAGGGATGAACGCGCGGCTCACCTCGCGGCTGCTTAACTGGCGGTTGGACATTGGCACGCTCAACGATTCGCAGGCAAAATTTGATGCGGGTTTGCAGCAGGCGGCGGCGGATCTGGGAGTACTTCAGGGTGTGAGCCAGGTGGTTATTAGTCAGCTCATCGGCATTGGCATAACCTCCGCGGAGGCATTGAATGGGGTAACGGTCGGAGATTTGGTTGACGCGGGATTAACAATGGAAGATGCCGTTGAGGTCATCGACACTTTCAAACGCTTGGCAAAGACAAATGCGACGGGTGGAATCGCAACAGTAGGCTAAGTTCGCAGTGGAAAAAGTAAATCTATGGGCATGCGCATCTATCAATTGTCAAAAAAATTGGGCATATCGAATCGCGAATTGGTGGACATCCTCAAATCCAGGGGTTTCGACGTGGCCAGCGCGTCCAGCAACGTCGCCGATATCTACGCGGACGATCTCATACGAGAATACTGCGGGTCCACGTCCGCACCGGCGGCGGTTAAACCGGTTGAACCGGCGCCACGGGTAAAGGAGTCGGCTCGGTCTGCAAAGGACGTGGAAACTTCACCCGGCAAATCGATTAAAAATACCAAGGCAAAAGTGGCGGAACGGGCGCCGGAGGAAGTTGGTATTCCAATGGATGAAGCCCCGGCCGCGGATGGCGCGTTGGAAGCAGACGAGAACAGGGTGGATCTTGGGACCAGAAAGCGGGCGAGAAGTTCCGGTGTTGCCACCGCAATTAGGAAAAAAAATGTTTCCAGATCCCCGACGGATAAGCCGGAGAAAAAATCCACCGCCCAGAATAGTGAAAGCGAAGCAACACCGAGCAAACTCACGGGAAATGACTCTGGATTGCCGCACCCGGCAGGGGATGAACCGCGTAATTTCGTGGAATCGCATTTGACGGAACCGGCGGAGGATGGAAGCGGGAAGGGTTTTGAGGTCCGGGATCTGGTTCCGGCCGCTGGGCCGCCGGATGATTTTTCCACGCCGCGGTCCACGGCACGACCCGCGGGCGAGAACCGGAGGAATGACCGCATATTTTCCGCGTTTCCAGGCTCCCGCTCAGGCGGACACCCCGCTCAGGAATCGTTCCCTGGCAGCGGACGTGCCGCGCCACACCCGGCTTCCACCGGCGACCACGGATCATCCGGGTTTACCGTCCAGAGAAAATCCATGCAATCGCTTCTCAAATCCACCGATGAATCCACCGTGGAGCGACCGCGGATGGTACCACTGGAGCGTTTGCAGGGGGCATTGCAGGGACAGACACGGCGCTGGGGGAACTATCGGCCGGGCGGGCAGCCGGCGGGACCGGGGCAGGGTGATCGGGGGCGCGGAGGTGCTCCGTTTGATCCCCGGGGAGGTCGTCCAGGGGATAATCGCGGTGGGTTCGGCGGACGTTCCGGCGGTAGTGCATTTGGTGACCGAAACCGTGGCCGGGATTTTCGTGGCGATCGATCGCGGGGCCCCTTCACGGCGAGCAATAGTGCGCCATTCGGTGGTGGCCAGCAGCGACGGGATGGTGACGGATTTCGCCGGGGCGTGGGCGGCGCGGGCCAGCGCGGCGGAGGTAATTTTCGTTCGGACCGAAACCGGTGGCCGGGGCCGGATTCGCGTGGGTTTCCCCAAAAAGCACCGCCGCCCATTTCGCCGGCGATGCGCCGGTCGGGTATTTCCCAATCGCACGCGCATGCAAGCGACGAAAACGGAAACAAGATTTTATTGCTAAAACTTCCCCGGAGTGTCCGCGAATTGGCCCCGGACGTGGGGTTAAAGCCCTTTCAAATCATTTCCGAGCTCATGCGCATGGGGATCTTTGCGTCGATGAATTACGTAATCGACGAATCCCTGGCCCGCCGCCTGGGAGAGCGCTTTGGATTCCAGTTTGAGATTCAACGGGTCGCGGCCGGAGCGGCCAAAATGCTCCCCGCCCAGCCCAAGGTGGTGGCTCGTGACGCCGTGTTGGAACCCCGTCCACCCGTCGTTTGCGTTCTGGGACACGTGGACCACGGGAAAACCACCCTTCTGGATAGCATCCGAAAAACCAACGTGGTTGCCGGTGAGGCGGGCGGAATCACCCAGCACATCGGGGCCTACGAAATCGTCCTCAACGACAAGCCCATCACCTTCATCGACACACCTGGACACGCAGCCTTTTCCAAGATGCGCGAGCGGGGGGCCAACGTGACGGACATCGCCATTCTGGTGGTTGCCGCCGACGATGGCTTCATGCCCCAAACCGATGAAGCGCTGAAATTTGCCCAGCGGGCGGGGGTTCCCGTCATCGTGGCCATCAACAAAATTGATGCCAAGGGGGCGAACATCGACCGGGTAAAGCAGCAAATGCAGCAGCGGAACATCGCGCCGGAAGACTGGGGCGGTGAAACTCTTTGCGAGGGGGTGTCGGCCATAAGCGGCGACGGGTTGAAAAAATTGCTAGAACTGGTTCTCGTGCAGGCTGAAATGCTGGATTTGAAGGCGGATTATGGTGCACCAGCACAGGGTGTGGTCATCGAATCGCAATTGGAGATCGGGCGTGGTCCGACGGCTTCGGTGATTATCCAGCAGGGTACGCTCCACGTGGGCGATACACTCGTTTGCGGCGAGGCGTATTGCAAGGTGCGCGCCATGTTGGACGACAACGGAAAGACCCTAAAGGCGGCCCCTCCGGCGAAACCCTGCAAGATTATTGGTTGGTCCGATGCGGTGGACGTGGGTGCCATTTTTGCCCAAACAAGCGACGAGAAAGAAGCCCGGGAGCTGGCGGAGGAAAGTCGTGCGGATGCCATTCGGGAAAATTCCGAGGGCACACCCAGTGGCTATCGCCGGTCCGCCAGACGCCTGGTTAACCGGAGCGAGGAGGGTGTGGAGGCGCTATTTGCCGCCATCAATGCGAAACAAAGGCGCGCCCTCCGGGTTATTATTAAGGGGGACGTGCAGGGAAGCGTGGAGGCACTAGAGGCCTGCCTGCGGGAATTGCCCCAGGATAAAATCGGCCTGGAAATGGTCCGTGCGGAGGTGGGCGCCGTTGTCAAAAATGATGTGGAATTTGCCCAGCCCATCGGGGCCACCATCGTAGCGTTTAATGTGAAACCCGAGACCGGCGTCCAAGCCCTGCTCAAACAGCACGGAATCCACCTCATTCAACACGATATCATCTACGAACTCATTGATCGTGTGCGGGATGCCATGGCGGATCTGCTAGAGCCGGAAATTCGCGAGGAAAAATTGGGTGCGGCACAAATTCGGCAGGTATTTATTCTGTCCAAGCATGCCATTGCCGGGTGCATGGTGACGGAAGGTAAGGTGGTTCGGGAAGGTGACGCCATGTTCCGCGTCCGCCGGGCCGGAAAGGTTCTCTTTGAAGGCAAGGTGTCCTCCCTGCGCCGGGCCAAGGAGGATGTGACCGAAGTGCGCGCTGGTTTTGAATGTGGCATTGCCCTGGCTGGCTTTGAGGGTTACCAAGCCGGCGATGTCATCGAGTGTTACAAGGTGCAAAAAATTCGTCCCAGCCTATAAGCCATGTCCGCCCGAACCACACGCCGTAATGAAATAATGCTGAGGGAATTAAGCATTCTGCTGCATCGGCATTTTTCCAATGAGTCCACACTGCTGACCCTAACGCGCGTTTCGATTGATGGCGATTTGCAACACGGCTGGGTATTTTTCTCAACGCCGGACGAACCGTCACGCAACCTGGCGGAACAATTTTTTAAAGATCAGGGAAGCCGGCTCAAATACCTCCTGTCTCAACGCGTACCCCTGCGGAAATTCCCTGAATTGCATTTCTGCTACGACCCATCCCTCGGTAAAGAATTGCGCATCAACGAAATCCTCGACTCGCTGCCACGCACCTAACTTTCAATTCAAAAAAGGGTAGTTTCCAGACCGTGAGTGACGTGGGATAAAAAGCTCCGGATGGCGAAGGGTTGTTGGTTGACCGCGCCGCAAAATCTCTTAGCCAAGGTGTGGGAGAGATGGCTGAGTGGCCGAAAGCGCCTTCCTGCTAAGAAGGTGGCCTCATAAAACGGGGCCCGAGGGTTCGAATCCCTCTCTCTCCGCCACGCGAGGCGGGAAAAAGTTTTTTTAATTGCACTCCTGGGAAAGGGTATCGCCGTTCCAAATGCCAAAACCGCGTATGGCACGATAAAAATAGGCAGTAGCGACGGTATGGCAATTTTCTGATTTTTAATTTATACTACGCGTGTCCATCGTTAACCGCTCTCCATGTCCGCCGCTTTCAGCGTCGTGGTTAGTTAAAAGGCCAATGTAAACGGCGGAGAGCATAGTAAAAACAACCGCCTGAATTAGGCCAATGAGGGCTTCAAGAAGATAAAAAGGCACCGGGAACAAATATCCCATTAACCCAAGCATTTTTGTGATTAAATTTTCACCGCCAAAAACGTTGCCGTAAAGGCGGAAAGACAGGGAAACGACTCGAAAAAGTATGGAAATGACGTCCACGAGGCCGACGCCGATAAAAACCAGACCAAGGCCTAGATATATGAGAAGCGGCAGTTCCTTCCTGTCGGCCTTGTTTCCAAAGGTGTCGTGGAAGAATTCCCTTGGTCCCGCGTAGCGCAGGACGAAGTAAAACCAGCCAAAGAAGGAGACCAGGGCAAGGCCGAGGGTGGCATTGAGATCGGCGTTGGTGGGTCGGAAAAAGTAGTAAAAATGATCCCCGGAGCGAAGGCCAAAAGCCCCGACGCCTGGAAATAACCCGCTGAGATTCTGGACGAGAATATAGACAAAAAGCGTCAGCAGCAGAGGAAATACATGTGGCATGACGCGTTTCCCCACGATGGGTTCGAGTAAGCCTTGAAGTTTTTCCAACAGCATTTCAACCGCCGCTTGCCCGCGTCCGGGGACGATACGCGGTTTTTTCCCAATTGTGAATCGAACGCCCAAAATGACCACAATCGCCAAAATCCAGTTGGTAACCATGGCATTCGTAACGGGTAGGCGCTGGGTAATGCGGAACAGTTCATAGGCGCCCTTGCTCACATGCCCGGTAACAACGGGACAGAAGCATGCGAGCGGGAGGACGACGGCAATAAGAAGGGAGACGAGAAAAAAAACCCGCCACCGTAGCATATGAGCCATGTATTTCATTTACCTCCAAAAATCGTCGCGACGCAAGATTAATTTAGGCAACAATGAAATATGGTCTAAAATTTCTAGTTAGATAATTTTTGTTTAAACAAGAGAATAAAAAACCTTATCCGCCAAAATGATGGGCTTGAAAACGAATCGCGCCATGGTAGCGTTTACACCCGTGAAGAGGTGCTTAGTCGTCTTTTTTAAGGATTTTGAGGAGATCGAAGCAGTGGCGGCCGTGGACGTTCTCCGCCGCGCCGGGGTTGCTGTTACGATGGCATCCATTGGAAGTAGGGAGTTGGTAATTGGCGCCCATGGCATTGGGGTAGCCGTCGATGGCATGGTTGAAGACTTTAACGAAAAAGATTTTGATGCCCTTCTAATTCCCGGCGGCGCGGGAGTTTTTGCCCTGAGGAAGCATGAAAAGTTACGGCAGCTCATCATGTCCTTTTCGCGCGGCCAGAAGCTAATCGCCGCCATTTGTGCCGCACCAATCTTGCTCGAGTGGGCCCAATTGCTGAAGGGGCGCAAATATACGTCGCATCCGTGTATTTATGGCGAGTTATCCGAGCCGCCGCAGGAAAAACCCGTGGTTGAAGATGGAAATCTTGTTACGGCAAATGGCCCCCGGGCGGCCATTGATTTTGCCCTCGCGGTTGCTGGATATTTGAATGGCGAACCGGGCGTCCAAGTCATTTAAGGAAAGCTGAAATATGGCCACATTATTCGAAAAAATTGCCAATCGGGAAATCCCGTCGGAAATCGTTTACGAAGATGATTTATGTTTCGTCATCCGAGACATTGCTCCGAAGGCACCGGCGCACCTGCTTATCATTCCTCGGAAGCCCCTGGAGAATTTGACAGCGGTGGCCGAAGAGGATGTGCCACTTTTGGGTCATTTGCTATTGGCGGCAAATAAAATGGGAAAAAAATACGGCGGCGACGGCTACCGCATCGTCATCAACAACGGCAAATCCGCTGGACAAATCGTGCCACACTTGCACATACACTTACTCGCAGGGAAGGATTTTTCGGATGGCAGCTGCTAAATGAGGGACTCGTTTGACCAGGTCGCCAGGAAAATCTTCTCATTCGCGAACGCTGTTAAAACTTCGTCGCGCCTCCTTGCGCTCACAAACGCTTACCCATCACGCCTGCGCTGGAGTAAAAACACAGACAGCGGCAAAAAAGCGAAACCTGCAAATATGCCAAATGGTCCTAAAATGATCATCCCTCCAATTGAGGCAACTGCAGCCGCTCCGATGGTGGCCACCTGTCCGCGGGTATCGCGCCAAAACCCTGGTTGTGCAGGCAGAGCAACTTCAACCGTCCTTGCCGGTAGAATAACCTCGACCGTCCGCTCCACAACTTGGCCCGGAACTGCATCTTCCGGCTTTTCGGCGACACGTGCGCCGTATGATTGCCTAAGTTCGTCAAGAATTTCCACATATGAACGCCCGGCCCGTCTCAACACGATCATTCTAGCTTCAATTTTATCAGCATGCTCCCCACGGAGACCTCCTAACATATTTATGCGAACATGAGCTTCCCTTTCTTCCGCGGGAAGTCCCTCATCTCCTTTGTAGTACAGCGTCCCATCCGTCCCAACGACGGGCATAAATGCCTCTAAAAGTTCACGCATATCATCGCGATCCACACCCCGGTGATCAAGTCCATGAAGCCACCGTTGACAACGTTCACTAGAGCTGAGTGGAACCGAAGTAACCGCTTGCTCAGTTTGGCCACCTCCCTGAGGGGTTCCCTCAATTCCCGTGCTGTTACCTAAGTCATGAAACTCCGCTTTATTTATACTTAAACTGCTCATAAATTTATCACCCCACGCTTAATCCACCACCATGGATACAAGGCCGACAACCGCGCCCGCAAGGGCACCAACGCCTGCGCCGGCGGCGGCGCCAAACGGACCCGCAACGCACGCACCAATCCCAGCCCCCCACATGGCACCACCGCCAGTTGTACCCCCGGCGACCGCCAACCTATCAGCTATGCCCCTCCTTAGCATTGGAGCAGATGGAGATTCCGGTTGGGTTAAAATCGCCGGCTCAACAACGGGATCGGGAGCACGTTTTTCAGACTTTTGCCTTTCCAGTGCTTCGTGCAGGGAAGAAACCGCCTGCTTGAGGTAATCCACCACGTCCGGATTCATCTGCCCGGCATTTATGGCCGCCAAAACTGCGAAAAACGTTTGATGATTTGCCAAGGTAACGGAAATCTCGGTTTTGACCTCGTCAATTAACACTCGAATCGTAGCACACTTCCCCGGATCAGACTCACCGATAAGACGCGCCCGCATGTCACGCGCTTCAGTGGCAAGCATTTCAACGTAACGCAAAACAGGTGCCACGCCTGCAGCACCAGTATCACCAGCTCCACTACTCATCCGCATATCCTCCTGAAGTTGAGGAGTCTTCGCAAAAAATTGTGCCTGTCAAGTAATACTTTTGCTAAGTTGTGAAAATTAACAAAAATATCTAACGCGCCATTTGAATTAGTATGAAGTTATAAATTTTTTACCAAACATTAGAACAAATTGCCCCTTTGCAACTCTCTTCATCACTTTGGGTTGGTAGCATAGAATTAAATGGCCTTATTTGCTCGCGAATTGTTTTACAGAAAAACCCCATTTGTCCTCTATGCGCTTGGCAGCTTGCGTGTTTTTTTCCCTTTTTTGTGAATCTTTCTCCTTTTTTGCAGTCGTGCGCGCCCGATATGTTTTGGCTATGGCTTGGGTCGCCGACTGGGCATCGCTTTCGGGGTTTTCGTAAATGCTGTTGAATAGCCAGAGGACGACCGCACCAATGCCCGTCGCGTTAATTATCCATCGCAAAACCATCCCAACAACGTTCTGCAAGGAGCTGTAGGCCACATTTGGACAGACGATATTTGTCTCACCGCACGGAATTTGACACGTACATACATCACACTTTTCCAGGGGGACCCCCAGAATGCGTAATGCAATTTGGTTAATATTCGACATGTTTTTGTAAAATAAATACAACAACCGCTTTGTCAAACATAAAATTTTTACATGCAAGACGTTACAAAGTCGACTTTAGAAAATGGATGTTCGACACAGTGGTCAAGTGTTGCCCTGGAGCCATTACTTTTCCATTGATATTCCCGTCCGTAGACGCAAATTTCTGACATCAAATGGAATCATTTAGATTGCCACCCGGAATCGCCTCCGAGGCAATCGCTGTTTGCACGCGCATCAGAGACAACGGCGGCCATGCCTATCTGGTTGGCGGGTGCGTCCGAGATATGGCCATGCATATTGCACCAAATGATTTGGACGTGGAGGTTTTTGGAATTGCCCCTGAAGCGCTACGAGCTCTTTTCCCGGGCAATCTCTTTCCAGCGGGCAAAAGTTTTGGGATCTATAAGCACGGCAACTTACCCATGGACATCGGAATCCCGCGCCGGGAATCGGTTGTTGGGTCGGGGCACCGGGATTTTGAAATTTTTTCCGACCCTAATCTCCCCCTGCTGGTTGCCGCATCTCGCCGGGATTTCACCATTAATGCCATCTACTGGGATCCCTTGGAAAACCATATTGAAGATCCGTTCAATGGCATGGGCGATATGAAAGAAAAAAAATTACAGCACGTTTCGTCGAAATTTGTGGAGGACCCACTCCGCGTCCTGCGCGGGATGCAGTTTTTGGCGCGTTTTGACTTGCATGCGGCGGAGGAAACAATCGGGCTCTGCCGGCGGCTAACCCTGGAAAACCTCTCCGCCGAACGCATTTATGCGGAGTTTTGCAAACTTCTCCTCTTTGGCCATTCTATCGGGGCAGGAATTCAATTTTTAAGCAAAACCAATTGCCTACGCTTTTTTCCGGAACTTGCCGCCCTGGAAAATTGTCAGCAGGACCCGGCAAACCACCCGGAGGGATGTGTGTTGCGACACATTGAATGCGCATTGGATGCGTATGCGACGCTACGCCCGGGACGGGAATGGGACGCGCTTGTAACGGGATTCGGCGTGCTATGCCATGATTTTGGAAAACCCGCATGTACCCATTGGAATGGGGCAGGTCGCCTAAGCGCCAGGGGGCACGAACGTGCTGGATTGGGGCCAACTGAGGCATTTCTCACCCGCATGCGTGCGCCTAAGCAGTTGATCAAGGAGGTGCTTCCCCTGGTAGAATTTCACATGATTCCCCGGCGATTTGCCCGTTCCGAAGAAGCCACCCAATGTGCATTGAATCGACTTGCTCACAATGTGCGGCGCATCGACCGCCTGCTTGTGGTCGCCCGCTGCGACAACATGGGCCGACCGCCGCTCGTACCCGATCTGTCCGGCGGGGATATCTTGGAAAAAATGGCCAGGAGGGCGAAACTCTTTAAAAATCCGCCCATGCCCCTCATTCGCGGACGAGATCTACGGAAAGGTCTGGACATGAAGCCATCCCCAAAAATGGGGACGCTGCTAACCCAACTTTTTGAAGATCAACTCGATGGGAAGTTCCATGATCTTAAATCAGGAATGACACATGCGAAAAAATTGCTAAGGGGTCGAGACCCCAGTGGCCACGGAAAGTTCCGCGGACGTTGAAAACTGCTTCCATGAATCCTTTTTCCAGAAATTTTCGGCGAAATCCTCGCACTTAATGTAATAATAAGTCTTATTGTCCTTTCCGTTCGCAACAAAGCCAATAACCTTATTTACTTGAAAAATCTCAATAAGATGAACTTTTGGCGGATATTCCACATTATTCATGAGTGGTGGTTTTGCGTCAGTTGCAATTTCCAAAGAAAATTTCCGCGTACCTCCCAGATTGAGGCCTTGGGGAATGATTGTCGCTAGTTTGTCCCGCATGTTATTTACTTTTTTAAAAGTTCGATAAATATCAATGGGGAGGTCCTTCGGCAGCTCGCGCATCAAAATCGACCGATCCGCCCTATGGCGCAAAAAGTCCAAAATCGGAACCAATGCCGTTGAAAAAACGCATGCCAAACCATATGTCCACCAGTGGCATAGAAATAAGTGAATCGCAGCATTCACCGGCAATGCTGCGCCAAGTATGGAGAGTCCGGTGAGGCCACCGGCAAAAGTTGTACCAATGACCGACACCCATTTCAAAAAAATCGCCAGATGGTACATAACGGAAGATATTCCCCTCAAAATTTTTAGAATTGTAACCGCTCCACTTGTGGCACTTCCAACCTCCTTCATAATGATGTCTTCGCCGATGTCAACTTTCCAGGTCGTGGCATTACACATAGGATTGTGTGATAACTTCTTTATTGAAAAACGCAAGACTATTTAAGAAAATTGCACAATATTTTGCATATTTTTTCTTGAAAATGTAAATACGCGGGCTTGGAGTCCCCTGGTGAGTCTATCTAGCCCGCGCGTGCGTCGGACATTTATCTGCGACAGCGTGCGCCTTTGCCTACAGGGAACTTTGGACACGGCGTTTCTATCCGTGTTTTTGCTCGTAGCCATCCGAGTTTTCCACGCGCCCATTTCTTTAAAGGCTTTCCTCGCCACACTCACCTGGCTCGGTGGCATTTTTTCACCTTTGCTGATCCGTGGTTTAGCACCGCTTAAATGGCCGACAGCACGCCTCGCCGCCGGCTTTTTCATTGCCATCGGCGCCTGCTTTGCGTTAGCCGCGCTGACCCATTCCTTTTCGGCTTACGTCCTACTAGTGGCATTGGCAAGCATTGCGTACCGCGGAAAAGATAGCGTTCTCATCAGCATGTATATGCACAATTATCCGAGTTCGCGCATGGCCACCTATTTTTCCTTTGGCATGGTGCTATCGGCGTTAATGGGAATTTTTTTCGGACAGGCGACTGGCTATGTCCTGGACATGGGCGTGGAAAATTATCACTTTGTAATGGCCTTCATCGCTCTATGTTCCGCATGTTGCGCTATTTGTCTTTATTGCATTCCCTCGGAGCCAATGGAAATGCCGCCGGCCTCCAAAAGGGGCTATCTCCGGTATTTAAAGGAGGATAAAACCTTTGCCTGGATGGCGTTGTTCGCCTTTCTTACCGGAATTGCATTCCAAATGCTTGTGCCCATCCGCATGGAATACCTTGCTAATATGCGCTATGGACTGCAATTAAGTAATTTTTCTGTCATGCTCCTTTCCTGGGGAATTCTCAGTGCCGCCCGCGTAATCAGCACTCCCATTCTGGGGAAACTCTTCGATATATTGCCGCTTATTACTAATCAAATTTTAACGGGAACATTCATGCTAGGCGGCTATTTAATCTTTTTTTGTTCCCGGAGTTTTTTCTGGCTCGGCGTCAGTGCGGCATTGTTGGGAATGGCCGTTGCGGGGAAATTCCTCATCCACCATTTTTGGGTTTCGCGCGTGGTTCCGCCGGAAGCCGTTTCCGCGTGCATGTCCGTGCACGTTCTAATTTCCGGCGTGCGCAGCCTTCTGGCGCCGCTTATTGGCTACGGAATTTTAGCCATTTCGTCACCCCGTTACGTGGCCTACGTGGGCGCCATCCTGATTGCCCTGGGAATCTTTGGCTTTTGGTGCATGCGCAAAAATCCTGCCATTCGCTGATGTTCCATGAATACCGTCGGTGACGAACTACGATCGCTGGGCCATAGGCCGAAAAAATCACTGGGACAAAATTTTCTCATCGATAAAAACATCCTTCAAAAGGCCATTGATTGGGCGAATCCAAAGGCCGGAGGGGATATTGTTGAAATCGGCCCCGGCCTGGGTATTTTAACGGAGGCGCTTCTCAAATGCGGCGCAAATGTTTACGCCGTCGAATACGACCCCACGTTGTATCAAAATTTACGGAGTCAATTACTACCAAAATGGCCCAATAATTTCCATCTGCTACACGGCGACGCTGTGAAATTGCCCCGGGCGGGATTTACCGGCCAAAATTACAAGGTGGTGGCCAATCTCCCATATGCCATTTCTACGCCGTGGCTGGAAGGCATTTTGCGCGGTCCTTTGCCGGAATCGATGACGCTACTTTTGCAAAGGGAAACGGCCCAGCGGTTCATGGCAGCCAATGGAGCTAAAATGGGTGCCATTTCTGTCCTCCTCAATGGTGCATTCCAAACCGCCCGCTGCCATCATGTGCCCCCGACCTGTTTTTTTCCACGACCCAAGGTGGATTCCATGCTGGTGTACTGGGAGCAAAAATCAGCTCCGTTCATCTTCAGCGGCCGGACGCACGCGCTTATTCGTTTTCTATTCAACCACCGGCGCAAGCAACTTCGCGGAGTCATTCAACGGGCGAAAGTCGATGCAAATCGGGAAGTTCTATCTCAGTGGTTGCGATCCTTGGGCAACATAGCGCTGCGCGCGGAAGAGATCACTCCGACCCAATGGCAGGATTTAGAGGAGTTCTCCGCAGATTTGGATACTGGATACCAGGCCAGATCTTGAAAACGCCTTTTCCAGTCTACCCGTTGCGCTGAAGGAATTGGAAGGATGCAAAGCGATACAGCCGATTTCTTGATTTTTATCCACAAACTATGAGCACAAATGATCAAAATGGTAAATTATTTTCGCGAAAATTTATGGAAATTTTCCGATTGACAAATCTGTCCACATTCGCAGGGTTCCGGCCAGTTTATGAGTATGAACAAAGTATATTCGGGTGGTGCGCGCTGCACGGCAGGTGGTAGTGAGGTTTGCTCGAAATCTTCATGTGGGTTGGAACTTAAAGATAAGGTCCGGACAAAAAAATTCGACGCGGGAAGACCTGACATCCTTGCAGTCTTGAGGTATATCGCCGCACGGGCCTTCAGCGCGGTCGGGCGTGGCGTCGCGTGGCTCGGAGCAAATGTCTTTGGTGGTTCCAGGGCATGGAGCCGTCGGGTCAATGCAAAGGTTTTTGCACTTGCATGTGCCGTGGCGGGTTGTGGAGCCGAGTTCGGAAAGGGTTATGAACGTGCGACAGGTAACGGAAACTGGGATGGCGGACAGGTGAGAGCTCCGCAGGGGGAGAAGCCTCGTGGAGTGAATCCGGACGGCGGCAGTCCGCATTCAGGGTCCGATGAAACTGATTCCAATAAGCCAGGGTCTGGTGACGCAGAGTCCAGCGGAACTGGGACCGGCGAATCAGGGTTCGATGAAACAGAATCCCATGAGATGATCGAGACTGAGGAGAAAGAAGAGGCGCCGTTGGCCGAGGAGGCATGCCAAGTTGAGGACGTTCAACAAGCTGAAGAGGCGCGATTGGTCGAAGCGGTGGCCGCGAATAGGGATGCGCGGGAACAACTACATGTGGCTATCGATGAAGGTCGGCAGCTGCTAGTAGACGTGTCCAACGCTCAAGAGCTATTCGAAGCATCGCTCGCAAGTGAAGCCGACATTGGCACAGTCCTTGCGGATACCGAAAGAATTGAGGTCGTAACGACGGATTTGTGGCGGGCAATAGATACTAAAAATGCCGAGATGCGAGAAGAGGCGCGCCTAGCTGAGGAAGCGCGGTTGGCCTTAGTCGAGGCAATGACCGCAAATGAAGCCGCGCGGGCACAACTACAGCAGCTCGTGAATGATTGCGATCTGGAGCGCTTAGGTGTAGACGTAGCCAGCGCTCAAGGGCTACTCGCAACAACGCCCGCACGTGGTGCCGACATTGCCGCAATCCAAGCGGATACCGAAAAAGTTCAAGCCGAAGCGCAGAGGTTAGCGGATGAAATAGCTGCTAAAACTGCTGAAATGGGAGAGGCAAAAGTCGCAAATGAAGCTGCACGGCGTCGGCTACAACAGCGCGCGGAAGAAGCTCAGCAGCGCGTGGAACTCGGCGTGAGCGTAACCGACACCATTCAAACGCTACTCAAAACACCGCTTGCAAGTGGTGCCAACATTGCCGCAATCCAAGCGGATACGGAAAAAGTTCAAGCCGAAGCGCAGAGGTTAGCGGATGAAATAGCTGCTAAAACTGCTGAAATGGGAGAGGCAAAAGTCGCAAATGAAGCTGCACGGCGTCGGCTACAACAGTGCGCGGAAGAAGCTCAGCAGCGCGTAGAACTCGGCGTGGGCGTAGCTGGCGCTCAAGGGCTACTCGCAACAACGCCCGCACGTGGTGCTAACATTGCCGCAATCGAAGCGGATACCAAAAAAGTTCAAGCCGAAGCGCAGAGGTTAGCGGACGAAATAGCTGCTAAAACTGCCAAAATGGAAGAGGCAAAAGTCGCAAATGAAGCTGCACGGCGTCGGCTACAGCAATGCGTGAAAGAAGCTCAGCAGCGCGTAGAACTCGGCGTGAGCGTAGCTGGCGCTCAAGGGCTACTCGCAACAACGCCCGCACATGGTGCCAACATTGCCGCAATCGAAGCGGATACCAAAAAAGTTCAAGCCGAAGTGCAGAGGTTAGCGGACGAAATAGCTGCTAAAACTGCCAAAATGGAAGAGGCAAAAGTCGCGAATGCGGCTGCGCGGGCACAACTACAGCAGCTCGTGAGTGATGGCAATCTGGAACGCTTAGGTGTAGACGTAGCCAGCGCTCAAGGGCTACTCGCAACAACGCCAGCAAGTGGTGCCGACATTGCCGCAATCCAAGCGGATACGGAAAAAGTTCAAACCGAAACTGTGAAGTTGCAGAAGGAAATAAAGGCTAAAGAAACCGAAAAGTACGCGGCAGTGGCCGCAAATAATGACGCGCGGCGTCAGTTGAGGGCGTTAGTGGCTCGGGGGAGGCAACTCGATATGGACGTGGCCGCCGCTCAAGAGCTACTCGAAAAAACGACCACAGGACGTGACAACATTGCCACAATCGATACGAATACCAAAAGCATCCTTGCCGAAATAGCGCGTTTGCAGCCGGAAATAGATACCGAAATCGCCAAAATGGAGGAAGCAAAAACTACATGTAGGAAGGTAGAGGAACAACTAAGGACGCTCAAGAGAGACACAGAGAAAAAACTACAGGCGCTCCGGCATGATGATGATGAGAAGCGGCAACACGCCGAACTCAATGCAGACATATCTCCCGTTCGGGATGCACTCAACGGGTTTACTCTTGGTAGGAACGTTAACGCAGTCCGCAAGCAGACCGAGGAACTTCAAGCCGCAATGATGGCATTCATACAAGCAAGAGAGACTAGAGAGATCAAGAGGGCTGAGGAAGCCGTATTGGAGGAGTTGGATGACACACTGTGCGGTTTGTCCAGGCACGTGGAGCAGTTTGCAGCGAAACAGGGACGCTTGGCCAAGGCAATGGCCGAAGATGAAGATAGACGAAAATTCCTACAGGAGTGCATAGGGGACACAGCGCAAGTACGTTGTTGTAGTAAGGAAACACTGGACCGCGCTAAAACGGTACTCGGTGAAAGTGGGACGATAGCCGTCGCTCGAGAGCTATTATGCAAAAATGAGCAAGCGTTGACCAACGCTCAAGCGGTAGTCGACGATAAGGCGGCACTGGGCGGCGCTCAACAAGGACTCGACAATAGGGGGATGTTGGCCGCCGCTGTTAAGTTACTTGGCGAACTGGAGGAAGCCGAAGCGCAACGAGACAATGCGGCTAGGGCGTGCCGAGTTGAAATGGAACAAGTCGAAGAAATAATACGTGCGCTATATGCGGAAGTAGCAGGCAAAGAAAATGGCAGTAAATTACAGCAAGCACGGCTGGCTGCGGCCAAAAATGCATATGCAGCCGAACAGAAAAAACTAGAAGCGCTCATTAAACAAGGCAGGGATATGGGCTTGAACACGGAGGTTGCGCAGTTTGTGCCGCTACTCGACGCCTGGAAGAAACCTGCCCCTCCAGAACGTGAATTTGGCGTGCGTAAATCTGACGCTGACGCTCTCATGGCGTTGGCTTGGATTCGTGACGTCCGGGGACGTACCGAACACGTTCAAAGCGCAATACAGGAGTTGCAGGAGACAGTAGCTGCCAAAGAGGCCGAACAGCTGAAAGCGGCACAATTAGCCGAGGAAAAACGACTCGCTGAAGAAGCGCGACAGGAAGAGACGCGATTGAGAGAAGCAAAGTGCCACTATGAGAACAATTTGGGACGACTAAAGGATGAGATAAAAAGATGTGAGTCGTGGGTCCCGTCCTGTGAGGCGCTGCCAGGCGCTCAAAAGCTACTAGACGAAAGTGCCACCGATGTCGACATCGGCGCATTTGCGAGCCAATTGCAAAAAAGTGAAGCCACGGCAAAGATGACGGAGGCAAGTGCCGCCTTGGAAGAGATAACGGGGGCGCTAGAGCGGGCAATAGTGGCCAGACAGGGCGAACTGACAAACGAGGTGAGACGAGCGGAAGCCGAAAGGGGAGTCGCGCGGATGGAGCTACAAGAGCTCATGCAGGAAGCTTCACGTCGCAATGTGACGGAGGGTATGGATCGTGCCCGGCAGGTGCTCCACGCCTTTTACGAGGATCGTCAGCAGCCACTTGGCTACCGGGGTCGTTTCGGCGTTGATGTCGCCCAGGAAAATATCGCAAGACTCAAGGCCGATACCGAAACAATCCAAAACACAACGGCAAATTTACTGAAGGAAGTAGAAGCTGCAAGAATTGCCATGGCAGAAGGTGATCGCCGGGACGAGGCAATACGCCGGTGGCAAGTCGAACGGAGCGGATTACAGCATCTCGTTAACGATTTGAAGTTTTCGAACACGGACACAGCCGCCGCTGCTGGGTTGCTACGACTCAAAGAGTTGCCTGATGATACCGGCACGGACGAAATCGAAGCGAATACCGAAAAAATCAAACCCGTGTTCGATAGGTTAGCTGCCCAACAGGCCGAATGGAAAACGGTAGAGACCGAGCGGTCCGACATATTGGAGGAAATTTATAAGCTTGAACGCGTTGTGACGATACCTGGAACTATCATGGTGTCTAGAACTAACCTTAGGAAGCCTGTAAGAAACATTGATGAACTCCGCGCGGATATCGCAGCACTCAGAATATGCAAGGAGACTTTGGCAGCGGAGGTCGCACTGAAAGCAGCGAAAGACAAGGAGGCTTTAGACGCGAAGGTCGCACTGAAAGCAGCGAAAGAGAACTATAGAGCCACACGGAGAGAATTAGTGAGACTCGGATGTTCTGGTCCAGAAGTGACAGGCGGATGGTTTAGCCTTTGGCGTAACAACATCGGTGAGATCCGAACGAATACCGAAAAACTCCAAGAAGCAATAGCTGTTGCGCGGGCGAATGGGGCCGAATTGGAAGCATGGCAGGTGGAGAAACCGAGATGGGAGAAAGGGCTGTCAAGGCCAAGAGAAAACCTGGTAGACGAGCGTACCCTTTTGGAAGCTGAAGAAGCGCTTGAGAAATTACTCGGAATAGCTGGTTTGTTGGAAGTATCGTATGCGTGGATTAGAGAAGTGCCGGGCTATACCTATGTCCGCGAAGCTAAAGGTCCTTATGCGGCGTTGAACGAAGTCGAACAATCGCTTCAAGGCCTGGACAAAATGTTTCCTAGGTCACAATCGACTTTAAAGGTTATTCGGGAGCTTTGCGAGTATCTCACCGGACAGATCCAGCAGTGGGAAGCCGCAAATTGGGGCTACGCGACGAAAACGGGCCAGGTGGAGCATCCTAGTGCAGGATGCTATCGGGTATTGAGAGAGTTGTTGCGGTTGGCAACAATACTAGAAGGCGTTGCTCCCGACCTTGTAGCACGGGCATATGCGGTGATAAACACTGACCCACGCGAAGTTAACATCGACGAAGCTAAAATGTTGGTCGCGTTGCTTAAGGAAAAATTGGCGGAGAGAGAGAGGCCGGTTGCAGAGGATTTTGTTCTTCTTCCCGGCGGCCTTGGCACGTTTGACGAGGAAATAGAGTTGTAATCCAAAAGATTGCGGCATTACCGCCGCGGATAACTGCGTTGGTAGTGTCAGTTGCTTGTAGGATTCTTATGACGGCGGGTAATTTCGTTTTCGTCCGCCACTTTGGTGTAGGTACTCAAAAGGGCAGATTACTTTTACAAAAATTTTTCGCTTGGCAGGTTTGCGTGCGCATTCGAAACAAATGCGAAGTCTTACGATATTTTCATGTTCGCCACCAATCGTGTTCCCTTGACAAAAACGACACACAATATGTGTTCCATCCATGGAAATTGAAGTGTCTACAAAACGGGGAATTACCTTGGGAAACCCAGCCTTAAAAAGCGGCACCCATAAGTTAGAGCGCATGTTGCATTTCATAGTTCGACTTGTCGCCGTTGTCGTACTTACGCTTGGAATCGCTGGTCCAAAGGTCGCCTGGGCTGAGTCCATGTGCGCGCCCGAAGATAATGGAGCAATTTTCGTGCAAAAATACCCGGAGGAAACCAACGGGTCCGTAAACGAGTTCGGCCTTGTTAATTTTTTGGCACGCAAGGACATCCCCGCGGAAGAGCGCGCACTTGTGCAGGAAACGCGGACCAAACTTGGATTTTCAGGAAAAAGAGACGGGTCCATGATGGCATGCTGGA
Source organism: Puniceicoccales bacterium (assembly GCA_031259325.1). Classification (GTDB taxonomy): domain Bacteria; phylum Verrucomicrobiota; class Verrucomicrobiia; order Opitutales; family JAIRLM01; genus JAIRLM01. The sequence goes on along the minus strand of JAIRLM010000022.1, from coordinate 3,684 downwards.
AGTCAAATCCGGAAAAACAAAAAATAATGCTCGCTGGAACATTTAGGGGCAACATCAGGACATACTTGGATGAGCATTATGCGGAACTACGACAACAAACGCACAACCTCGTAATGCGGGGATACAGTTCATCGATGCGATGCGTACCAGCCGAGGAAATCGACACACTTACCGGGAGGCAGGTGGGGCAATTGCCAACATTTACCATCGTACGCGGAATGCCGGCGGAAATTTTACAACATACCCTATCCGCTACAAACGGTTGGCCGCCCATAGTTCAAGTGGCGAGCAGGTTCAATGGTTGCGAATCCCCAGATTCGCGTCTTTCAGAACTTCCTATCTGTGTGGAAGAGCGTACGCAAGGGACGGGAATCAGCTTGACGGCATTGGTAGCCGCCTCCATGCGTTTGGAATACTTTCGTCGCTATGGTTATGACGCCATGGCAGAGTGCTTGAATGGGTGTATGGTGATGACGGCCGAAGGTGAACAACCAATCCGTGACGCATATCCAACGCTTTGCGTAAACGGATACTTTAAACCCCAAGTAATAGAGAATTTGCAAGATTTGGCAATTCTTGCGCAATGGATGCGAAATCACAGGCTTCCAATCATATTGCAATGGGTTGAATGTGAAGAATCAGGCGCCGTGCAATTGCTGGTGTTTAATGGTGCTGCATGTGACAAAGTTGCCAATGTTGTGGACTGGAACGCTTTAGATCAAAGAACACAGTTTCTGCGGGATATATGCGGATACGCGCTCATATGGCAGTATCAAGCATTGGCGCGAATAGCCGCCCATACTGGCCAAGATCTTCATTTAACGCTGGTTGGCATGGGAATATTCCGAAATCCGCCGGAATTTATACCGGAGGCGTTGCGTGTGGTTAATAGCGAACTTAGTGGCACGGGTGTGCGTGTATTCCTCCATGCGTACAGCAACGTAGATGCTGCCCTCTGGGAAGATGCCATGCGATCAAATGGCCTTGCGGATGCCGAAATCTGATGTTTTGCATTGGACTTCTTGCAAAAGTCGATCCGCCAAATATCATGTGCTTTGCGAAACTAATTCCTATGATAATTTGGCATAAGCATGCCAACGACGATTGTCGCCCATGCCTCGCCCCAAGGCCGGAAGCGCGAAAAGCTACCGCCGGCAATTTTTGTCGCAAATCGCTGTCTCCATGCGCCTTTGAAGCAAATTTTCCGCTTCCACAATGTCGTGGCGGTTGCCGTTTGTCAGGCGACAAGTGTAAGAGCGAACGTTTCCACATATCTCCAATGAAGTGGATTCGAGGGTAAAAAAATTTGTCCCGCCGGTGATTTTGAAAATTTTTCGCCAAAAAACCTTTACAAATTTGTTCATTCCGCCGCCATAGGGGATTTATGAAAATGGGGAAGAAGCAGCTGGGGGTCTTAGCGCTGACGATGGTTAACTTTGCGGCCATTCTCAACGTGCGCAATTTACCATTGCTATCTACCTATGGAATGTCGATGATCACCTTCTACATCATCGCCGCCCTGTGTTTTTTCATTCCAACGGCGCTCATATCCGCAGAATTGGCCTCTGCCTTCGTGGAAGAGGGGGGTATGTTCACCTGGGTCAATCGCGCTATTGGTAGCAAAACCGCCTTTTTTTGCGAGTGGATCGGGTTTATTACCACCGTTACCGCGCTGACAACTACTATCGTGTGCCTCACGACATCCATGGCACTCAGCCTGGGGTCCGCACTTTCCAACAGTAGGTTATGCGTTTGTGTGGCTGTGGTCGGAAGTGTTTGGTTTGCCACTTTTTTGGCCCTCCGCGGAACTCAATTTGCGAGTCGGATCATCACCGTGGCATCCACAATCGGCACGCTTTTGCCGATCGCGCTTATGGTGACCCTTGGAATTCACTGGATTGCATCGGGCCATTCCGCTTCCTTCGACCTGTCCCTTCGGTCGCTTTGGCCGGATTTCTCCAACTTTTCCAATGTTTCTTTTCTGGCGGGAGTTATGTTTGCCTTCGCGGGCATTGAGATGTCGGCCTATTATGTGAAGGACGTGCAAAACCCTAGTAAAACCTATCCGCGCGCCATTTTTTGTTCCATGTTACTCATACTCGGGGTGTCGCTGCTCGGATCGATGACCATTGCCATGGTGGTTCCAGCGGGGACGATTCGCATTGAAGCCGGTGTCATGCAATCCCTTGGCATCATGCTTGGCGGGGTTCATTGCAAGTGGCTTACGCCCATCATTGGATTTCTTATGGTCTTCGGCGGCGTGGCCTTTGTTTTCGCGTGGATCGCCGGGCCGGCGCGGGGAATTTATGCGGTGCGACACACGGGATTCCTGCCGCCTTTCCTACAAAAAACAAACGCCATGGGTATACCAGTTGCTATTCTCTATTATCAGGCGGCCATGGTCACCATTTTGGCCATTCTATTCCTACTAATTCCATCTGTAAGTCTTTGCTTTTGGATCATCGATGTGTCGGCATCGGTGATGATGCTCATGCATTACGCGTGCCTATTTGCCGCTGGAATTATCCTGCGCTATAAAATGCCACACGCACCGCGGACTTATCGGGTGCCACTTGGAAATTTTGGCATGATCATCCTTGGCTCCGTTGGACTCATAAACGTTTTGTTTTGCATCATTATTTCCTTTTTTGTTCCCACGGAGATGCGACAAACCATATCAAGATCCGCCTTCGCCTGGTTGCTCTGTGGTGTGACATTTCTGCTTCTCTGCCCGCCATTTTTCTTCATCGCCATGCGGAAACCACACTGGAAAACATAGATACGAGATATGCAAATTGCGTAAAAATTCCTGATTTTGGCGATATGACCCGCGCAGATTGGAAATCGATAAAAAAATTACATATTAGTTGTTTGCAAATTTGGATCATTTTAAGAGCCAAATTTATAAAAGCGAAATAAAAACTTGACACAATTGGAGCGTATTGAAACCGTTACTCATTATTTTATGGGCAATGAAAGTTGTGCCGATGACATGTGGGAACATATGTTTAGCATGCAAATGGCGTTGGGAAAACGCCTGGGAGTGATCCCGGAAACTTTTACGGATTCCGAGCGGATCGCATGGGTTCTGAATTATGCCCGGGCCCTGCAGCAGGAAGTTGCGGAGTTGGTGGACTCCGTGCCGTGGAAATGGTGGGCAAAGTATCAAAAATTTGATCTTCAAAACGCTCGGGTGGAGGTCGTTGACCTGCTGCATTTTCTCATGGCAATTGCCCAAACCCTGGGAATGTCGGCGGAGGACGTTTATGTTACCTATTTGAAAAAAAATGCTGTCAATCATGCCCGACAGGATTCGGGGTACGAATTCAAGAATGCCGAGGATTCACGTCATATTTAATGCCGTATCCATTGGCGCGGAACGCACATCTCAGGACTGCGTGATTTCAGATGTTTTACTATGTGACTTGCAAAACTAATTTCTATGATAATTTTCCGGCCTAGATTCTGCAAAATACGATTTTTGGTGATTTTTGTTTAAAAATGTACAGCGGTGGCTAGTTAGGCATAATGGAAAAGCTTAAGCTAGCCATAGGTTCCATGCATACGCTCATTAACGGTTTTTGCAAGGAAAATTCGCTCGGATTTTCGCAAGAAACTGGACGGCCTCCACGGATGTCTTTTGCGGTGATATTGACCATATACATCAGGTTCCTTTTGAGTCGT
>JAIRLM010000012.1 GCA_031259325.1 Puniceicoccales bacterium | reverse complement strand
ATATCCATAAACTTACAGGACCCTATGAATGTGTCCCAACTTGTCAAGTTGGAAATTTTCATAAATTTTCGCGAAAATCCGTGTTTCCGTTTCTCATTTCAATATGGCTTGAAACATAGAGAATATTGAATTTCATTGCGTCCGTTTATGCCGCAAAGTAACCTAGTCAAACCACAGCGACAGCAGTCAATCGGTGCGGCCATTCGGAACAATCCCATCAATTTGGTGAAGCTTTTGGCCGTGGTGGTTACTTGGCCGGTGACTTTGCCCGTCTACGGGCCTGTGGCGTTATGTGCAGCAAATTTTCAAGTTACGGCCGTGACAAAATTTTCCACATCTTTTTGGAATGTCATTTCGCTAAATTTTTTGCGGTTCGTGGAAGATCCTCCGAAGGCGGAAAGCCGAATTTCCGAAGGAAAAAAAGAACCACAGCCAGCCGCTCCCCAACCACCAGCTGATTCGCCCGTCATAATACCCGAATTGCCTCTAATCCATCCGCCAGACGATTCAGTGAGCGAAGTCGCAATTGAAAATTTCTGCGAGGAATCGGCCGCATTGGGCGAGGATCTCGATTTGCATGCATTCATGATTCAGGTCCGCTGGCGCGCTTTGAACGAGCTTGAAGTTTATGAATTATGCAAAAGAAAATATCCACTCCTTAGTGCACAAATTCGTGTATTTGCGAGAATGCATCCCAGTTCGTGCGGGTTAATTCACGAATTGGATGCCATATTATCAGCAAAGGAGGAACATCTCATGGACGTGTTACCGGATTCCATATATAATGCAATCGTTATTTGCAGACATATCAAAAAATATTATCCGGGGCGGGCCCAAGAAATTATCGATGAACAGAGAGGAATTTTAGATAGACAGCAGCTCGAGTATCCGTCGAATGAGTTAAAGATATTTAACATGGCACTCGAGATCCCAGATGTCAACCCCTCGGACATGGCCAGGGAGTGTTTTTTCGAAAACGGCCAATTGAATGGGTGGGCAATTTATGTTCTTGCTCTCGTGCCCGACGCCTATTCCGCTGAAGTTTGGAGACATGCAAAGGTAATGGGCGCTACAATTGATAAATTACTGTCAGAATTCGGTTGCCTGCTGCGATACGAAGGTCGTCGGTCCATCCAGCGTATTTTGTGTGGAATGTCGCAGAAGGACTTGGCTGATGAACTACGGTGTGTCAGCGATGTTCGCCGCCTGTGGGATAGGGTGGACGATAATCCATGTTTGACTGTTAAAATTTTAGCTGCTCTTCCGCTTGATAGAACACTTGCACTCATAAATTCCGACGAAATTAATCACGACAGTTTCGTAGATGCATGCGAGAGAATGCAAAAAATATTTCCGAAGCATGCGACGACAATATTTCCAAGTGATGCAGCAAAAATTCGTAGTTTATCTCGGGAAGATATCCGAATTCCGATATGCATTCTGAATATGCCATCGGCGCGGGAAGCGGCCGAGCTAGCATATGAAATATACGGCGGTGAGGTTTTTGAAAAATTTGGTTTTGCGTTTGGCAATGGTAATGGGCACTGCTCGTTTACAGTTTTCACAAAGTTCGCCTCGGTTTGCAGAGAACTAATGGCGTCAGGGCGAGCTACTTATAGTAATATGCACAATCATTTATTCAATAATACTTCGCCATATCCATTTCGCGTGATACAGGCTGACAGCACTGTTTATACTATCCGCGCACTCGTTAAATACGGTAAAATTTCGCCATCCACATTTGCGCAGTTCCTAAGGGGAGTACCCAAGGATCAATGGGACGGTTACCTGCGCGTATTTGACTACGAATACGGAAACGAAGTCCAAAAATTATTGTCCCGCTACGAATCATAGGACGGTTCCCAATGGAGGAAACCGTACGTGGCATGGAAATTTTTTTCATCCGCGGTAACTTCTGTGAAAGAACTTGCAATTTCGCCGGTGAGCTGCTAAACGGCGAACTTCTATGTTCGATAAATCTAGCATTTTGGCCGATGGGGCTCCGATAACCCCCAGGGGCGGCGGGGTATCACAGCTACTGGTGTTTGCGCTACTGTTTGTTGGAATGTGGTTTTTGTTCATCGCTCCCCAGCGAAAGCGGCAAAAGCAACACCAGGAAATGCTTAAATCCCTCCATGCCGGGAATCAGGTTCTCCTAGCCTCCGGGCTTTTGGGAAAAATTCTTAAAATTAAAGAGAATCTGCTCGTCGTTGAAATTGCCAAAGGTGTGCAGGTGAAAGTGATGCGAAGTTCCGTGCAACGAGTAATTGAGGAACTGCTGGAAAGCGCGGAAAACGATGGCGAGGGACCGGCGGCGGAGCCAAAGGTTGAATCGAGGGTTGAACCCAGGCGCGCAAAACCCAGAAAGTAATTCCGTGGCGGTTGTAACCGGTTGGAACAGGCGGGGCATGTGGTTTCGCCTCGCTTTTTCGTTTGCGCTTTTCATTTGGTCGCTGGCCGTGCTTTTGCCGGGAAATCGTGCGGCCATCCGTCGTGGATTGGACCTTCGCGGTGGAACGTCAATTACCCTAGAAATCTCCGCTGACGCCCTTGCTAAGACGTCGGAAGGACGGGCGGAGCAGCTTAAAAAACTTGAAGAAATTATGCGCCGAAGGATCGATGCCTTTGGCGTTTCAGAACCCATCATCCGGCGGCGGGGGAGTGCCCAGCTGGAAATTCAGCTGCCGGGAACTCACGCGGGAACAGATGGGACCCTAATTGATACCATTAAAAAGCCGGCTAAGTTGGAATTTCGCCTGCTCCATGAACATGCCTTCAAGGACATAATTAGCATCATGCCCCCCGTTGGTTACGAATGGATTGACCAGACCCCAAACGACGGGGTGTCCGGATCAGCCAAGCCCGTGCCGGTCCTTGTCCGCGACAAAGCCGAATTGTTGGGAAATGCGGTTAAATCCGCCCATGCGGTGATCAATTCCTCCGGTGGTTATGAGGTGAGTTTGCAACTGACGGCGGATGGCGCGCGACTTTTCGAGCGGATAACGAGGGACAACCTTGGGAAACCCCTCGGCATCATCCTGGACGGGAAGCTGTATTCCGCGCCCGTCATTCGGTCGGTCATTGGCGACGGTCGCGCGGCGATTTCCGGAAATTTTACCGCCCAGGAAGCAAGAAATTTGGCAAACGTGCTCAACAATCCATTGGATTTCGAATTGCTCATAAACGAGGTCAGTGAAATTGGCCCCACACTGGCGAAGGAAATGCAGGCAAAAGCCGTAAAAGCCGCTTACATCGGATGTGGTTTGGTCGCGGCCATTATGGTTGGAGTCTATGCATTTGGCGGACTTATGGCCGTGCTATCCGTGGCACTCAACGTTCTGACCATATTAGGCGTACTCGCCACCATCGACGCCACCATGACCTTGCCCGGAATTGCCGCCCTGGTGCTTACTGCGGGAATGAGCGTCGACGCCAATATCATCATTTTCGCACGCATGCGGGAAGAGTTGCGCTCGGGGAAGTCAACGGCGGAAGCCGTAGCCGTGGGATTCAAACGGGCATTCCGCACGATCCTCGACGCCAATCTGACCACACTTTTCGCCGCCATTGTCATGGCAATTTGCGGCACGGGACCTGTCCGTGGTTTTGGGATTATCTTCGCCATCGGCGTTGTGAGTACCCTGTTCTGCATCTTGGTCTTCTGCCGGGGGCTTATGGAATTTGGGGTCAAGATTTTAAAAATTCAGCACATTTTTTTCCCAGCCCCGCGCTGGAATTTTGAAATAAATTTCATGAAATGGCGGAACGTAGCTTTCCTGTTTTCTGGGTTGCTTCTCCTTGGGGGGCTTGGGGCAATGGTCACCCGTGGAAAAAATTTATATGCCATCGACTTTGCCGGTGGAGAGGAAATGACCATCGCCCACACGGGAAAGTTTGCATTGGGGGACATTTACGCAGCCGCCGGGGAGGTCGGCATCCAGGAGGTCATTCCCGCTTTTCAAAAATCCGGCGCCAAAGAAAAAGAATTGAAAGTGCAAATACCGACGGGCACGGGCGCCCTCTTACTGGCCAAACTCCAGGAGTCGCTGCCCCAGTGTGAGTTCCAATTGCAACGGCAGACCTCCGTGGGGAGCACCATCAGCGCCGCCCTGCGCTGGAATGCTCTCATTTCGGTGAGTTTTGCGCTTCTGGTAATTTTCGCCTACATGGCCGTACGATTTCGTGCATGCTTTGGAATTTCCGCCGTCGTCGCAATCGTCCACGACATATGGGTTAGTGTAGGCATCTATGCCCTTTTTGGGTACCAGTTTAATGCTTCGACGTTGGCCGCCGTACTCATGATTATCGGCTATTCCATCAACGATACCATTATCATCTTTGATCGCATCCGGGAAGAGGGCGGCTGCGCCAATGGAGGGCTGATGAACACTATCAACCGGGCCATTAACAGGACCATTTCCCGGACCTTGCTCACAAGCCTGACCACCCTGGTCGTCGCCATCGCTCTTTTCGTTTGGGGCGCAGGAGCGGCAAAGGATTTTGCCCTCCTATTTCTCATCGGCATCCTTATCGGTACTTTTTCTTCAATTTTCATCGCCAGTGCGCTTCTGCTCGTGATGGACCGGCGGTGCACACCGGCGAATTCAGCAAAATTGAGTTGAAGCTGGGTTCGTGCGTGAGGCGTTTCAAGTTTCCGAGTGATATGTATTTACAAAATGGCAGCTATTCATGAATGTAATGCGGGATGGAGCGATTACTTTCGAAATGCGCGGCATTTGTGGCGCTGGCTATGTCTATGATTTTCGCACCGGCAATCGCCGAAGTGGTTGACTGCAAAAGCGTCAACGAGGTTGTCCAGCATATCAGCCGCTTTGGTGTGAACAAAGAGACGTTGGCCATTTTCGATGTCAATTCAGTTTCGATTATACCATCAGACCCACTATTTCATTTCCAGGCTTATACAGAAAAGCAAAGGGCGATTTATAACCAGTGCTTCATCGAGTCCTTGGCCGACCGTGGGCTTTTTTTGCGAAACCCGAGCGAGGATAGTTACTACATTTATCTTGCCGTTTGGAAGCTGATTAAAAAGTCGGGAACGCGGTGTGTAAACGAGGGCATTTTGGCACTCAATCGTGATTTTTGTAGAAAAAAAATTCCAACGATTTTCATTAGCGAGTCCTTCGACGGCCGCCCCCTTTCCGGGAAGGGTGATCCGGAAATCGCCCGGTGGCATCGAAAGAATTTAAAGAAAAAAGGGTATCAGATCTATCTCCCTAACAGTACAAGGGACGGGACGATACGTTATCTTGAAGTTTCTAAGAAGAAGCTTCCCTACGAGAATTTAATGCCATGCGTTATCGACGAAGGGGTAATTAGCTCGAATCGGATAAAAAAATCCGCCTGCCTAAAAGCCTTTTTGGCAGAGCGAAAACTCAAAGTGCGGCGCATTGTGCTGATCGATGACAGCGAGGCATCGCTCGCGAGCCTTGCAAAATTTTGCAGACGGGAAAACATCGACTTTTTGGGAATCCACTACACCGAAGGACTGCTACACACGTATACACTTTCCAGCGGCAAGTTTCGCAGTGCGTGGATGGGACTTTTCCAAAATGTCCCTTTTCCGGAGTGATACGGTATATTTCCATGCATTGGACTCATCACGTAGTGTTACTCTCCCTTCTTGCTGCTGCCGCCATCCGGGATCGCAAGGATGGGCAAATACCTGATGCCATCAGCTATGGCGGCACCGCCCTCGGGTTGGTGTTTGCATATTTTGTGTCGACCGACACCGTTGGAAACGCCATTCGGGGTACGCTGCTCGTTTCCGGTGGCATGTTTTGGATTGCAATGGTTTTTGAATCCCTGACCCAACGGGAGGGAATGGGCTTTGGAGATGTTAAACTTTCCGGCGTTTTGGGGGCGTTTCTGGGCATCACCGGCAGCATCCGCGTCATTTCCTATGCCGCGTGGCTGGCCGTATTACACGAAACCTTTAGGAAAAAATCATCTCGTTGTCGCCGGATTCCATTCGCCCCTTATGTTTTTTACGGGGCTGCGATTCATGAAATTTATTCGTTGTTCGCATCGCATTTTTGGATACAAACTTGATCCGGTTATGGTCGCCTTTTTGTCGCATGGAAACCGCAAGGCCCTCCGCCTTCCGGGGGAAAGTTTACCAACGCTGGGAGAGGTATGTTGAAAGATCGCCAACAAAGTTTCTTCGGAAAAACCGTTTGGGGTGCAGCCCTTCTCATCGCGGGCATTGCCATTGGCGCGGGCGAGTTGGGACTTCCGCTGGCGCTGGGCCGGGCTGGTTACTATCCGGCGGTTGCTGGAGTATGCCTGGTATATGTGTGCACACTTGCCTCTGCAATGATCATCGCCCGCCTGGTCGTGGAATCCGGGGGTGGCGATTTACCGTCAATTTTTCTTAGGCATTTGGGCACCGGATGGGCTGTGCTTTTTAATGCAAGTTATTTTATCCTCGCTTTTTGCCTGCTGGTTGCTTATTGGAGCGGCCTCCTAAGCCTATTGGGAGGATTTAGGCTGACAGTGTGCATTTTGGGCATTGGTGTTTACGTTGGCTTGCGCAAAGGTTGTGGGTTTTTGAAAAAAATCAGCGCCTGGGCCACGGTTGCTTTGATTGTTTCCTTTGTCGCACTCGTTACCATTGGCTTCTGCCGTTCGGAACGCGTTTTTCGACCCATTTCCCAATGGCGCCTTCTTCCACTGGGGCTTCCCATTATTTTATGCAGCTTTGGGTACCATCAGGTTATCCCCGCGGTATGTCGCCAGCTCGACTATCGATTATCGGGCATACACCGGGCATTGGTGCTGGGAACACTTATTCCATTGGCGGTCACATTGGTTGTTCTCACCTTGGGATTCCGTATTTTTCCCCAGGAAGAGCTCGTGGAGGCGGAAAAATTAGGCCTGCCCATGTTCGTCCTTTTTCGCAATCATGGCGCCAACGAGCTGGTCTTTGCGGTCGGCCGATGCTTTTCCGTTCTAGCCATAGCGACGTCCTTGCTGGGAGTTGCCATGGCGATGAATGGCGCATTGGCGGATATCCGGTTTCGCCAATGGAATACAAAAAAATTTCGAAAACTGCTCGTGATGGCGCCGCTGCCCATTGCTCTATTCTGCCCGCATCTGTTCGTAGCCGTTCTCGGCGTTGCCGGCGGAATTTTCGGAAACATGATTGCCGGGGTCATTCCAATTATGCCATTTCTCAGGCGACGGCGCTTTCGCGTGAGATATTTCATGCTGTGGCTGGTGTTTGTTTGGATTCTCCTTACGAAACTGGCGCAGGTACTCAATCCCGTCTTATAGTCAGCCGCGACGACCTTTTAAGGCCAGCAAACACACAGCGGTCCAATTTGCAATAAACACCTTGCGAAAACCAACCTTTTACCATCTCCGCTCGCCTAAACTACAAAAAAGCGAGATTACAATCTTGTTGCGTCCCTTTTTCTCCTGGAATTAAAAATTCCTATGATAATTTTAAAATTTAAATTCCTGGATTTCTCGCAAAAAACCAGTAGGCTTCCACGAATGTCTTTTGCGAAAAATCGAGCGAATTTTCCTTGCAAAAACCGTTAACGAGCGCATGCATGGAACTTATGGCTAGCTTAAGCTTTTCCATTATGCCTAACTAACCATCGCTAGACATTTTTAAACAAAAATCACCAAAAATCGTATTTTGCAGAATCTAGGCCGAAAAATTATCATAGAAATTAGTTTTGCAAGTCACATGATCTGTTTCTCAATTGGCGGAGACTTTCTGACCCAGCACGGGTGAAACCGGCCGAGAATCTCCATCTCAGATCTACTTAAATTCATACTATATAAATACGCTATAAGACACGCCCAAACATCACGCGTAACACGGCCTGCCGCGTACGCCTTAATGGCTTGAGTCGTCGCGACAAGCGCCGTCGGCTCCATCTCGGCAAGACGGGACAACACGTGGCAACACCTACCCATACTAAACAACCCATCAACCAAACTCACCGTCTCCCCTTCAACCGTACCTCTGTCACCAGCCTCGCTCAAATCATCAAAGCACACAAGCTCTCCTGCTTCTAAGATGCTTTTGTTGAGGTTGTGTAACTTACTAAGAACATCCACCTCGACCTCATTCAAGCGCATGCTAGATAAATGCGCTATAAGATATACAAAATCATTATGCCAAACACAGCCCCTCGCATACAGTACAACGGCGCAAAGCACCCCATGAAGCCTCTTTGGCTCCATCTCAGCAAGACGAGACAACACGCGGCAGTACTCAGCCTCATTAAACAACTTCGAAGTCAAATCAGCAACATACGCCTTAGACGTACTACGCATATCAGCCCACACATCAGGCAAAGCAATACCACGCTCGCACTCAAGGGTGAGTGGCCGGGAAAAAATAGTTCCCCACAAGGGATACTGCAAATGATTGAGAACCTTTACATCAGTCTCGTGCAATTCCATGCTGCCCAAATACGCTACAAGACACATACAACTATCGCGTCCAATACAGCTCCATGCATACATCATAACGGCGTCAGTCACCACCACAAGCATCATCGGATCCATTGTAGCAAGACGAGACAATACACGACGGCACTCAGTCCCATCAAACAATTCCCTAGCCAAATCCGCAACATACTGCCTAGACGCACCCATGCTACCCCATGTATCAGGCGAAGCACCGGCTTCGATAAGGGCGTTATCGCACAAGGAAAGGTGCAATCTGTCGAGAACCTTCACCTCAGCCATACTCCAATACATGCTACATAGATACGCCATAAGATATGTCCAGTCATCATGCCTAACGCAGCTCCCTGCGTACGCCCTAATAGCAGCAAGCGTCGCAATAGCTATCTCCGTCCTCATTGCAGCAAGACGAGACAACACGGAACGGCATTGATGCTCATCAAACAATCCCTCAACAAAACCGGCGATGTACCGTCTAGACACATCGCACATGTCAAACCGCACCTGCTTGGCCAATAAATCATCGTCCTCGTCCCAATGGGAGCGTTCCGGCTTTCCGAGGTTTCTCATGGCAACGCCTAGCCGGTCAACAACTTCCCTTTCCGCCTCATTTGTGCACATGCTGCGCAAAAACACTAAGCGATCGTCCAAAAGACCAAAATCAACCCAGCTCAGCGCATACACGCTCACGGCGCTAATCATCCACCAACGCCTCTCCAGCCCCATCCTAACAAGACGAGGTAACAGGCTGTGGCACGTACCCTCGTCAAACAACCCCAAAGTCCAACCGGCAACATGCGCCTTAGATTTATCACGCATATCAAGCGCAGCAGGGGATTCCCTAGTGGACACACTCACCAAACTCATGGGGCGAAACTGTGCTGCCATGGGTGAGCAGTGTACATAAAAAAATTTACTTTTACGAAAAAATATGCCGATTGAAATTTTTGTGAATAACTTCACAAAAACCCACACCCAACATTCTTACAGGTATGGACATAAAATTTCCTGCTAAAGACTGTGCAAAAACCACGAACACACAATATGACTTACAAAATTAATTTCAAAAATCGTATTTTCCAAAATCTAATCCGAAAAATTATTATAGAAATTAATTTCATAAACCGCATCGCTTAACTTAATTTTAGGAAAAATGGGATGAAACAGCTATCGCATCACCTACGGTATACGGAGGCACAATTTGCGCCATTGACAGGTTTTGATCCATTTGCCGATACTTCACGGCGAGGTGATGGAACGGTTTATCCATTTTCAACGGGTTCGGATTTATGCTCGTATTTTAGAAAATTGTCTGGGATTGCGCATTTGGTCCGATTCCATTAGTGCACTGGCGTGGATGGAAAGGCGGATACAATTTAATCGCGCAATGCCGCATGGAATATTTCTCGGGGTAGCTTCGGCGGTAATTTTAGGAATTTTATGAATGCGTTAACAATTTGTTTCATACTGGCCACCGTGGCCATTGAATTACTCCCACTTGTGGTTGTGCGGAAGGTTCAAATGCCGGAAAAGGCTAAAATCACCCGCTTTTTTGTAACCCTCGCCGTTGCCGCACTGGTGCTGTTGTTTGCAGTAACCCTGACTCCATTTGGCAGCTCACTGGGTAGGTGTCTGTGGATCATTGGGTTATTGGCATTTTACGGGACATTTCCCTTTACCCGGTGGCTTACGGATGCGTTGGGCCACCTGCCGCGGCAGTTTATGCTGGCCCATTTTCTTCTAATCAATGCCGCACCGTGGCTCCTGGCCATGTCGGCCCAAACCCCCTCCGGCTTTTCCGGGACACTGCGAGTCGTTTCGCTGGTGCATATGATTGTTTTAATGCTGCGCATGGTCACCACGCGGGATGTTGCAATGAAATATCGCCATGCCATCGTGCTGCTCAATGGCATGCTCGCCGGACTTGTGCACGCGCGTCAGGTGCTTCCGTTTGCGATCATCATCTGCAGCGAGTGCTTGCTTCTATGGTCAATTCCGAAGGATGAGAATTCATGATTTTTGGCGGATGGCAGAAGTGTACGCTCATCGATTTCCCCGGAAAAGTAGCGGCCATTCTATTCACTCAAGGGTGTAATTTCCGCTGCCCCTACTGCCACAATCATGGTCTTTGGCCGCGAAAGACGAAATCTGCCGTGGAATGGGATGTTATCCGTGAATTTTTAAAAACCCGGCGGGGAAAACTGGATGGCGTCGTCATTTCCGGCGGCGAGCCCACGCTGCATGGAGATTTGCTGGAAATTTTGGCTGAAATCCGTGAACTCGGATTCGCCACCAAATTGGACACCAACGGGAACCACCCGCATGTTTTGGCAAAGCTGTTAAAGGCCAATCTTCTAGATTTCGTTGCCATGGATCTGAAGCATCTGCCGGCGCATTATCCACGGGCGTGTGGCGTCGATGTGGCACTGGAAAACATCCTGCATTCGGTGAAATTAATCAGGGAATCTCCCATCGACCACGAGTTTAGGACGACCGTCGTCCCCGGCCTCCACAACATTTGGGACCTACCCGCGCTAGTGCCAATCGTCCGAAGTGCACGCCGTTTTACGTTGCAAAATTTCGTTCCAACCCACGCGGCGGATGCCGCTCTCCGCGGGCAAAAGCCCTTTGATCCGACCGAATTGGAAGAGCTGCGGCCCGTTTTCGAACCAATCGTGGAAATTTTCACCATCCGATGAGCGGAGGTTTTGCTTGCGCTTCCGTAGCATGAAATCTTGAAAACAGCCATGCAAAGCACAAAGCCTACGGTTGCATGCGGTGGTGGATTTCTGCGGCCGGTTGCTTAGGATTGCCGAGTTTGCCGATTATCCCCATGCATATAACGGGTTGCAGGTGGAAAATTCGGGAAAAATCACCCGGTTGGGCGCGGCGGTGGACGCCAATCGGATGAGCATCGAAGGAGCCATTGCCGCGGGCGTTGACCTACTTTTGGTACATCATGGACTTTTTTGGGGCCGCAGCCTGCCAATCACCGGCCATCGCCGGGAAAACTATAAGCTGCTGCTGGACAACGGCATTGCCGTCTATAGCGCCCACCTGCCGCTGGATTGCCACCCGGAAATCGGCAATAACGCGCTGATCATGCGCGAGTTGGGAATATTGCCCATCCATCACATTTCCTGCGACCACGACTTCACCATGCCCGTCGG
>JAIRLM010000008.1 GCA_031259325.1 Puniceicoccales bacterium | reverse complement strand
GCAAAAGTAGAGGTGCCGGGATTTGACACCGGCCAATACGAGTCCATGGGAGCTTTCGCAATGACACATGCGGACTCAGGAGTACGCCAAGGATATTTGGACCTTTTAAATGGATTGGGCGCCGAAAATCTTCTCAAAGTCCTGCAACAGCCGGTTTATTGGCCAGGACTCCCGGAAGGACGCGCCGCGCTTGGCATGTTCATCGTATCTCGCGAGTTGCCAACCGAAGAACGATTGCAATATATCGGGGTACTCTCTCCAAAATTGGGCGTTGCCAGGCTGTGGGATATTAAAATGGACGACGGGTGGACACTCCCCTGGTCTCTTTTGCTATTCGGTGATAAAGTCCCGGAAGGAAAAGATGTTAGGGATCGCATAAAAACTTTACATTTGTCTAACAAAGAAGGATTTGAAGAATTGATGGCCCACCGACCCGGTGGCTTCTCCAAAGCCAACGAAACAACGCACGCGAACGACGCTGGGAGAAATCAACTCAACGACCGGATGGAGGTCATGCGGAATGCCATGAATGATTACTTGAGAACCGTCGCAGCCGAATATGGGGTCGCCTATCAAGATATCGAATGGACATCCTGAGAACTGAGCAGAATATCCAATCGATTTACCGTGCGTACACTTGAGAGATGTATTCGGGACCTGGTGTGTCGAACGGGCATGCCGGGGAAATGGAATTTGGAGCGCGTCCAAAACTTTGCCCGAAAAATGGGCATATCTTTTTCCGATAATTACATCCACGTGGGAGGGACCAACGGCAAGGGATCCGTTTGCGCCATGCTCGAATCCGGCTTCCGCGCGACGGGCATGAAAACCGGCTGCTATACATCGCCACACTTGATCCGATGGAATGAGCGCATCCAAATCAATGGCCAACCCATCTGCGATGGAGATCTTTGCGCGCTTCTGAGTGAGGTACTGGCGTGCGCCGACGAAATCCACGATACGCCACTGAGTTGCTTTGAAATTCTCACCGTTGCCGCATTGACCTATTTTTCCCGCAAGTCCGTGGATGTGGCCATCATTGAGGTTGGCCTCGGCGGCCGCTTGGACGCCACTAGTATAATCACACCCAAAGTAGCCGCAATTACGACAGTTGGGTTTGACCACGAGGAAGTTTTGGGGGAAACTTTAGAGGCCATCGCGGAGGAAAAAGCGGGAATCGCCAAGGCCGACGTCCCTTTGGTTCTCGGAGACATGCCGGCCGTTGCCCTGAAAAAAATTCAATCAATGGTCAAAGTACCCGTTGTTTTAGCTGATTACACCAATCCAACGGTGCAACTTAAATACCTGCGCGGCATCGAACAGGCAAAAAATATCCCCGTTGCATTGGCGGTTGCAGAGTCCTATCTAGAGCAAAATCATTCGATTTCCGCGAACCAACGGGCAATCTGGCTGGAACAATTTCGCATTGGAATGGCGGAGACGCGCTGGCCCGGCCGTTGGGAAAAGCGAACCATCGATGGACGAACGTGGATTTTCGATTGCACTCATAACGCCTGTGGGCTTCCTTTTCTACGAGCCAATTGGGAGCGAGAACACCTGCCACCGCCCATCGTAGTCACGGCAACACTTGGTGTCCGACGGGCACAAGCGCTTTTACCCTGCTTAGCATCCATTGCCTGCCGATTGGTTCTGGCGCAATTGGATGAACCCCGCGCATTATGCACTGAACGACTTAGGGAATTTGTTCCATCATCCTTCGCCAGGGAAATAATCACCGTTGAAAATTTTAAAAATTTATCCGCGGCGACCTCCGGGGACGCTCCCGTGCTCGTTACTGGATCCATTTACTTGGTTGGGCGCGTTTTAGAACACTTCGAAAGTTCTTCAAAAAGTTTTTCGTCCGAAGCTTGACATGCCCCACCTGTTCTATCGAGACTGCCGGCGCAGGGTGGAGCAGTCTGGTAGCTCGTCAGGCTCATAACCTGAAGGTCCCTGGTTCAAATCCAGGCCCTGCACCCAAGAAACTTTCGGGTCGTAGAGCCTTCTCCCTGGCAGGGCACTTTTATTTTTGAAAAAAAATTTACATCAAAATCTTGTCTGTGTCCGTGGATTTGTCTACGGAGCGGCATGGCAGATTTCCTGCAGAATCCACCGGGTTTACTCTGTTTCGCGAGTGACAACTTAGCGAAAGGGAAGCGTGTGGGCGTGATTTTGAAAAAGGGGCGTGATGGAAAGCCGAGACAGACTTGGTATGCGGTATACGAATTGGAAGGGAGGCGGCACACGATCAATTTGGGCACTCCCGTTGCTGGACGCCCACCGAAATCTCTGCGCGATCTCGGGGACATTGCGTTCGAACGTTCCAGGGCAAAAGCGCAGGAAAAGTTGAACGCCATCGTAACAGAGGCCAAGACGACCAAAAATTCTGAACGTATTCTCGAAAAGATCTACGAGCATAAGACTGGGTCTTCGGTGCCGGCGGTATTGCTTGCGGAACTTGCAGAGCGTTGGAAGGCGTTACCACGTGTTCGAATGCCCAGCAGACAATATTGCGACCTCTGTGCTGCGACATTGCGCCGTTTTGCAGCATTTATGTCAGCAAATGACAGGCAAATAACCGAACTAATCCAGGTTCGAGAGCCGGACGTTCATTTATTCCTGAAAACAGAGGAGGCGCGCGGCATCGGCGCTAAAACCTATAATGATATTATAAAACTTCTAAAACTTATTTGGAATAGAATCTTGCCGGGATTTCCGAACCCGATAGCGAATATACCCAAGAAATCAGACGATACCAAATTTCGCCGGCCGTATTCGGAGAGTCAGTTACAGCAAATTTTAGAGGCAGCGAAAAATGACCCGTTTATTTATCCAATTATCGCAACTGGCATATGCACGGCCATGCGGCGTGGTGACTGTTGCCTGCTAAAATGGCGTGATGTTGATTTGCGTGGTGGTTTCATTTCCGTCGAAACGTCCAAGACTGGTGCGCGGATAGAAATCCCCATTTGGCCGCTCCTCCGAGAGGTATTGATGGAACAGTGTCCCAAAAAGAGAGATGGGTACGTCTTTCCTGAGCAGGCGGCGATGTATCAGAAAAACCCATCTGGAATTACGTGGCGGGCAAAAAAAGTTCTCAGACAGGCCGGAATCCTTGATGAGGACGAGGAAAGCGAAACATCAACAGACCAAAGACTGCGCCGATCCAAGGGCTACGACTTCCATTCGTTTCGCGTCACGTGGGTGACAATGGCTTTGTCCCAAGGAGTTCCCATGGAACTGGTCAGACGCGTAACAGGGCATTCGACGGTCGATGTCGTTCTTAAGCATTACTTTCAGCCAGATCGGAACAATTTTCGACAAGTCCTTGAAAGCAAAATGCCAACTTTCATGACGGCTAAAAATGATATTGATGAAAACTTGAATTGCACGCTTGGGCAACTGAAAGAATTGATTAGCGGCTTAACGAGTGAAAATTTCAAACAAGGGAAAGAGCGAATATTAGAATTGTTAAGGTGATTTATGAATCGAAGATTTAATCCGATTAAACATCCGGAATTTGGTAGCCCGAAATGGAAACGTTATTGCGTGGCTAGAGCAATTTATAGTGAATTACAGGTATCCCCATCACGCGAAGTATGGATCAGAATCCCAAAAAGTTTTGCCCCCATAATTCATGGGATGCCTGATCACGCAGATTACTGGTATTTCATTGAAATTTTTGAAAAAATGGAGTTGTTGAAGCTAGTTCGTGGAGAGCGATATGTGGTAACGTCAGAATTTGAAAATCATTTCAAGGAATGGGCGGACGAAATTGAGGCGGACATCCCAGGAAATGATGGTATGCCGAAAAATCAACAAGCGTATGATTGGAAAATAAAACTCATTGTTGAGAAAGAAGGGCTCCAGTGTAGTAAGCTATTTTTACAATGGGCGGGCTCAAATTTTAGTTTAAAATCTTTTCATGACAATTCGTGTACAGAAATTGCGACATTGTACGTTTTGGAAAATCCAGGGAGAGATATTGGTATTGATGAAGTTAAATCGGAATGCATAAAACGCGCTGCTAGCGGCATTCCTAACGAGCTAAAATTTTATAACATTATTTCACTCTGTGACCCAAAGTCTCCATTAAGCCCTGTGTTGAGATCGTTATTTTTTAACACGTTTAATGAAAGGTTGGTTCATTTTCGCGGGATGGAAATAAAATAAAGATAGTCTAATGAATTCCCAAGAAGAGTCATTTTGTGTGAAATTTCGCAAGAAGACTATGTGCAAAAATTTCAAAAAATTTGAAAAATTTACATAATTTGTTCGGTTTTTTTAAACTACTCGCGTGGATTTTCACTCAATGGATGCCATCGTGCATTCCCCGTTAACCGGTGCCTGGGGCGTGGTCCCAGTGGATTGGGTTATCCACGCAGTGCCAACATCGCTACGGACTTAGTCACCATGTGCATTAAAAAATTTGTCAAACTTGATCCTTTTTTGGGCGTGATGTGATTGGATTGCGTCGGAATTTCTATGAATCAAATAGAAAAAATGTTATACAGCCAGCAGGAACACACGCGGGGACTAATAGAAGCCCTGCGGCACGAACGGGTGCAGGAGCAGGAGCAACTTAAATTGCTCAAGTTTGGGGAGGTGCGGCAGATTTTAAACGTCAGCCGGGCAACCCTTTGGCGGATGGTCAAACGCGGACAGGTTAGAGTTACTGAAATTGTCCCGGGAATCAAACGGGTATCTCTTGCGGAAATCCGCCGGTTAACCAATGGAAAGGCGGTTCCAAATGAATAACCATTCGGAACCTAGCAGGGTATACCAGCACCCCGCGGAAAATGCCAACATATCCAGCAAGGATGACTTGTTACAAACGAATACGTCGACGGTTATTGGTAATTCAAAAGCCACAATTGATCCAGCTGAAAGATTGAAAAATTCTGCGATGCAATTGGTGGGAGCGATGCGGGAAGATGCAAAGAACTGCGGCTGCACGCCATCATTTATGGCGTATTACGATAACAAAAATAAGGAATTTTTAGTAAGAAACAACCAGGGAATTTGGATACGCCAGAACGACAGCCAGTTGTCCCTTCATTTAAAGAATGCCAGGTTCGGCGTTGATAGGACTAGGAATGAGCTGCTTAGCGCATTCGAAAAGGAAAAGTTAAGGATCATAAAGGAATGTGGCGTTGAGTACGCCGGGCCGCTTGCCGGCTATCGCGAGGGCTTTTACGGTGAGAAAGGCTGGCTCATTACCCAGTCGCCAAATTTATTTTTTCCCGAAAGCGGCAAGTGGGACACGCTTAATTCGGTGTTGGCGGCGATTTTCGAAGACAATTTTCGGCAATTGGATTACATCCACGGCTGGCTAAAAATTTCTTTGGAGGCCTTATATGCGGGCCGATACTTTCCGAGGCAGGCCTTGGTTTTCGCCGGGGAAAGGGGGTGCGGGAAGTCGCTCTTCCAGAACATCATAACCGCACTGCTTGGGGGACGCTGCGCTAAGCCCTACGCATCCATGAGTGGTGAAAAATTCAATGGCGAGCTCTTTGGCGCAGAACATCTTATGATTGAGGACGAAGTGCCACACGTGGACATGCGCGCGCGGAAGGCATTCGGAAATAAGATCAAACAGTTTACCTCGAGTGAGATGCAGCGGTGTAATTGCAAGCATCGGGAAGCTGTCATGCTAAGCCCCCGGTGGCATTTGACCATTTCACTCAACGACGAGCCAGAAGATTTGGGCGTTTTGCCGCCCATTGACAGCGGAATTGCCGACAAAATAATGCTCTTCAAGGCTCACAAGCGACCATTCCCGATGTCCACGGAAACCTTGGAGGAACGGGAAAGATTTAAAAAATGCCTTTAGGCCGAGCTTCCGGCATTTGTATACTGGCTTATTAACAAATTCGTCATCCCAAACGACTTACGCTGCGGGCGGTTCGGCGTCCGCCATTTTCACCACCCGGAAATACTGGCGGCACTGCACGAGCTTTCAGACGAGGCACGGTTTTTGAATCTTGTGGATGCCTATTTGTCGCTGAGCCTGCCCCGGTCGCTTACCGCGCAGGAGTGGGAACGGCAGCTGAGGGAGCGATGTCCGCGCGAAGAGGTGGACCGACTTTTTCGGAACGGAAAGGCCTGTGGAAATTACTTGGGTCGGCTGGCGCGGTCGCATCCGGAAAGAGTTAGAAGCGAAAGAACACAAACCCGGCGCGAGTGGCGAATTTTGCCATCCGAAGAAGAAATTGGCCACGTATGACAGCTACCATGACGGCAAAAATGAGCCCGAAAAAGCCCGGGAATACCGATCAATAAAGGCCATGACGGCATGACACTGATTCGACAACTTTCTCCGGGGAGGAGCTAATATGACCGCTACGATTGGCCGGATGGCCGCGCAATGGACCGCGCATGACCGCCTCAATTCCTACAGGGACCTTTTAGGCCGTATCCCGCCACCGGGCAAGGGCTGCCATCCATTTCTTATGAGAGTAGCCCATGCGGGTATGCGCTGCCAGCATACTCAAGGACAAATATTTGAGGATATTCGCGGGGCCATCCCGGTTGGAACGCGCGAGGTGCCGGACGCGGAAATCACCACGGCCATACAAAAGGTCTTTCGCGGAGATAATACCCTTACGGAAAAGAAGTTATACGAACAACGACGGAAGCCGCAACGGGCACCGACCGTCCTGCCGGACTATCTGAAGCGGGTCATATCGCGCGGGCTTTGGATTACGGAGGCAACACTACGGGCGAAGTCCCCCGTTAGGCTCCCAGATGCCCCCGAATCACACGCAGATGTGTTTCTGTGCGAACTCTACGACAATGAAGAGTTTATATTCCTCGGGAATCGCTACGATAAGTGCCCTCGGCAGGTTTCGGAGTGGAAGAAAATCATTTCTCATAGCGGTATGGAAAAACTTCCGCATATTATACCAAATCCGCTTACTGGAAAATATGGAAAAACTCAGGAGGGAGCACCTTCCATGCGTTGCGACGACTGTGTTACATCCTTCCGCTTCATTCTCGTGGAGTCGGATAGCCTTTCCCGTACCGACCAAATTGCCTTCTGGGCAACCATTCCCCTCCCCATTGTTGCTCTCATCGATTCGGGAGGAAAATCAATCCACGGCTGGATCCGCGTCCATGGAATCAACAATTTGGACGAATGGAATCAAGTGGTTAAGGAAGAGTTCTACGGCGGCATACTTCGCCAGTTGGGCATGGATTGCGCGTGCAGCAACGCGAGCAGGCTAAGTCGTCTACCCGGGCACTTCCGCACGGAAAAGGACCAGTTTCAACGGTTGCTCTACCTAAACCCGTCCCCGTCAACGAGTTCCATTGTATCATAAGGTTGACCCATGCGCGGACCCTGAAAAAATGAGCCATTCACCGTCATGCCGTCATAGCCTTTATTCATCGGCATTCCCGGGCATTTTTTGCTCATTTTTGCCGTCATCGCAGCCGTCACACACGGGGTTTTGGGGCAAATTATCGGCCAAATAGTCGTTGAAAAGGCGTCTAATGTCATCTGCAACGGCAAGGGCCGAAAGGTCAAAATGGCACTGGAGTCTTTTTCCCACCTGCTCTTCGTGGAGGTTCATATTGGCCAGCGCTTCTTCGTAAGTATTTGCATAATGCCACCTTTTGCCGCCCCAGGTGTCGGAATTAATGTATGTCGTAACCATGTGGGCTTTGATTCCGTTGTCATCGATCTTGCCCAGAAAAGAGTTGGAAATGCGCACGCGGATGGTCACGGAATTTGGTATCTTTTCCCAGGCGCAGAACACGTTACGGCAAACCTTGATCTCGCATTCATAGGGCCCCATGGTCCAGGCGCGGGTCAGTTGGTCGCGACTCAACTTATAAATCGGCAGACCATCATCTTCGAAATCGCCCTTTTCAAAGCTCGTTTTTGGGCCGTCGCATAAACTCGGGTTGATGTTTTGTGGAAAAATTTTTGGATCATTTTTTTCCGGTGTAATATGCCCGAAATCTCCTTTGTTGTGCGGGATTTCGGGTCGGCAATACGTTTCAAGGGCCCGGCGGATTAATGCACCTTGTGAAATATTCATTTTTGCCGCATTAATTTCTAGTATTTTTCGCATGTTCCCATCGATTCGCACCGTAAGTGTGGCCTGCTTCATAAGCCCCTCCCATTTCGAGAGTTAGAACCGTTATCATACGCATCAATGGCTTTGATGGCGTCCAAAAATCCGTAACACACTTCCACGCGATAGCCGTTTTTCCGCAGCCGTTCGTGGCATTCGTCCTGGTTCAATGTAACCTTCGCGCTCGCCTTAAGTGACTTCAATTCAACGAATAAACCGTGATATCCGTCGCGTGGCACCAGAAAATAAACATCGGGCATTCCCGGGCGAACGCCCAACCAGTGGCGTTTGCCGATGGCCGCCCATCGCACTTGCCTGCAACCATTTGGGATTGTGCCGAGGTTTTCGAGCGACGTGCGACCGCCTTCAATCTCCCCTTTAGCCCAGCGAAACAGCTCTTCCTGGTGTTGCGTCTCCGTCCAATTCAACGTTTCAGGGCGCCGCGCACTTAAATATTTTAGCTTCTCCATCTCCTACCGTTTGAAATTTATTCCATCGGCATGCATTTTCGAGAAAAAATCTAGTAATATGAAACGGTTACACGAAGTTACAATTGCCTCCAGCGGTTTCAATGAAATGCATTTTTTGCAATTTGTGTTTCATGCGGTTTCGGCTTGCACGCTTTTTCATCTAAAGACCATGGAATTTTCCGGTTGGCACACATCAAAAATGACCGTTATACTTGCGGTGCGAAGGCATAAATAGTGTGAAGAAAAGGCGTTAGCGTTTTCTGCGCGCGATTTATGACGGAGCACCGCATTACTCCAAATGCCCACTATGGAACCCATTTGGCCCGCCGGTGAAGCCGCCCGTAAAAGGCGGCACTCAACGGGAGGGCCGGTCTTCATATTATGACAAATTCGACTGCACAAAACTCTTGACTTGCATTCTAGTGTTTTTATTAGTTATCCATGGCGATTTACAATTACTTGCGCGTCAGCACGGATGACCAGGACTGCGCCCGGCAGAGGGCGTTTTTCAGCGAAAAGGGCGGTGAAATCGTCGAAGAAAAACGGAGTGGCAAGGACCTGGTCAATCGCCCGGTCCTGCGCCAACTCATTGCCAATCTGCAAGCCGGCGACATCGTCCGCGCCGCCTCCGTGGACCGCATTGCCAGGAGTGTCATTGACGCCCACGAGATTGTACGGCAAATCCTTGCCAAGGGGGCGACGCTTGAAATCACCGGCCAAAACATGGTCTTCGTCCCAGACGCGGAAAGTAATCCCATTCAGAAGGTTACATTCACAATCCTGGCTGCATTCGCCGAATTTGAACGGGCGGTTGTCCGTGAACGCCAGGCCCAGGGTTACGCGGCCATTCGTTCCGGCGTCCACAAAAGCAAGGGCCGGAAACAGTTCCATACGCAAAAGACCATTAGGGCCGTCCTCGATGACGTATTACAAAACGGGTTGTCCATTCGCAAAGCCGCCGAAAAACACGGCCTCCCCGCCGCGACGGTGCAATACATGGTCAAGAAGGTAAAATCCGCCCGTGTGTAGTTACCGCATAAACATGTAAATCATTTTCATGAATATAACTGTCTTAATTTCCCATCAACCGAAATTGTGCGAGGATAACTTTGTTTTTTTCTGTTATGTTAGCGCTTATCCAAGATTTTGGCCCTGGCTTTAGGGCGTCGTCTTTCGAGTATTTTCCCGGATGCGAGGAGCGTAAGGGCTATATGGGCTATTATGATAAGTCTACAGATACCTATCACGCCTCGTCGGTAGAAACTCTCCCTGTTGTGCTTGCGAGTGTTCCACAGTCCAAGTTGGAGCATTTTGATGGTGATTGCTATTGCGGATGGATTAAGTACATTGTAGACGGTTCCCCTTCTGGTGTGCAGCGGATTTTTGTCGTGCATAGGGACGACAGAGTGAGGAATTTTCCGTATCCGTATTGATTCGCGCGTTGTGTGTAGGAGGTGGTAAGTTGTCTGATAGTGCTGCCAGTAGTAAAGCTAGGTACCTGTTCCGTGATGGGAATGGTACTGGTGGCTTGTGGGAGCGTGAGGTTATAGCGGAGGGAGCGTCTGTTACTGTAGAGGATCTCCTGAAGATATCCAGTGTAGTTGCGGTTTACTGTAGCGAGTTTCAGTGTTATGCCGTCGCCTCGAGGGAAAGCTTAGCGGAATTGGCGAAGGGCGTTTTATGCGCCCCTTGGGTTTTCGGAGATGCGGACAAATTTCGCATCAAGGTGCGGATTTTTAACTCGTTCACCGGTGGATTCGTGGAGTCGGATTACACAGTGGATCGTGAAAAATTGGTTGGTGGTGTTGGCAGGGCGCTGCGCGCTGTGGGCGACCTCTGTTACCGCTCCGGAGGGACCTCGGTCGTCGTCAGCACGGTGCTGTGGGTTCAGGCATTTTTATCAAACAGTTTGGGATGTGCGGTGGCGGCGGTGCCTTTGGTCCACGTAATTATTGGCTTTTTTTTGGGTCTGGGAGTTCTTGGACTTGGCGTGCTGTTGAACTACATTTACGAACGGAAGTATTTCCAGACCCCGGCAGCCGTGGCCGCGTAAGTTTGTGTGTATGCGTCGTGGGATTATGAGTTACATCGTCTATGCGGGTGTGGATTTTCGACTGCATGAAAGTATACTTTCCCGCGCGTATGAAACCCCCGTCTTAGCCCAACGATTTCATGCGGTTTCCGAGGCCATTTTTTGAGCGTACAACAATTCGATAAAATCTTTCGGTATTTTTCTTGCATCCTCAATAAATATTAACTCCCCTACGAAGAAGGTATGAACTGTCTAAAGAGAATTTTTGGAGGGAAAGCGGTTCCGGCGGATGAATCGGTGTCAATTCCCATCGGCAGCGCGGTCGAAAAATTTTTCATTTCCTACGCCGATGTGGCGAAAACAAAAACGGAATCTTTGCGACTATTGAATGAAATCAGAAACGGAAATAGCCTCATTAGGGTCATTGGTAGATCACTCTTTTTTGATGCGAAATTTCCTTTTTCGAGCGCCTTCGGGACATTTGCAATGCTGGTTGTTGAAAGGATGAACGATCACAAACTCGACTTTGCGAATACTCGAGAAGCTATGGATTATAGATCATGTTTTGATGTTGCGCTGTGCATGGTTGATACCTCGGAAACACACCTCTATGAAGCTGGCGAGCAGTTACTTACAATTGGCTGGAGTGAAAACCTCCGCAGTGAATTGGCGCAAATTATCGGTACAATAGACGCTAGGTTTGCTACAAAAATTTGATTTTCAGTGTGTTGTTTTGCGCGCGTTTTACAATTGTTGCTCCAATTTTTGCAAAAGGCCAGCTTTTTTGAAATTTTATTTACATGGTTGCGCTGCGTCATTATCATTTTATTGTTATGATAAATGCTTTGCCGCAGGCAGGTGGTCACGCGTTGCGACAGCTTATGCATGGGAATCCAGCAAATGTAGATTCCGCGGTATCTGCATGCGGAGAGATTTTGCATGGACTTGTTGGCAATACTAACGACAGAATTGTTTTTAATTTTGGGCCAAATATCACTATTTTCGGCCAACGGCAGGAAGCGATTGGCAACAGAGATATGATAGGCGGAGTGAATGTGCGCGGACTTTGCGTAGGTTCTTTTCAAGATCTTTGCAATACCCCAAGCGGAAACGCTTTATTGACCGAAATTCATACCTTAAGCTCGCAGCAAACAACCGCCGTGGATGAGACCCAACTTCCACAAAGGAAAGTTGAAGTTTGTTTCACAAAAGGTCCGCACGGATCATGTGCGCCAGCATTCGAAGACAATGGACAAACGTTAAAAGTCATCATTAATATTAACGAATTTTTACCAAGCTACAACACTATCGGCATGCCATATCTTGTTAATACCGACCAACAAAATGAACTTGTGCCGAATTTTGTGGATGTAAAAATTCCAATTTCGGTTGGCTTGGCTCACGAGCTTGGACATGTAAGGCAGGCATTGCTCCTTGGAGCAAGAAATGGGCACGATCTCGATGCAGAGGGAATTCGCGGGAAAAATTTCGCATTTCTCCGTGGAAGTGTTATCAACGAATTGTTACGCGATAATAATCCAGACTTGGAAGCTGCTGTCCACTTATTTGGGGACTGTTGGCACACTGGAACGGAATTTTGTAACATTTTACCTTTTAATTTTAATGCCGATGGCCTGGGTAATACCCTGGCAAATTTACAATCTGTGCCCGGAAACTTGACCACGATAAGTGACGGCAACATCTTGCATGAAATTTTACAATTACAAGGCCTTCCAGCTGAACGGCTACCAATCATTGGGGACGGTGATCAAGCTTTGCTGACGATTTTTCGTGCCCAAAATGTTGCGCTCGTTCGTTGGGGGCACACTCCAATAGGCACGGTGGCGGAAAATTTTAGAGCGAGCAGACCTGGATTTTTTCGTGAAGCGCTTCAAAATATTGCAAGTAAGCCATGCATGAGTCTCAATTTGGCTAACCTCCCGCGCGTATCCGAAGAAAAAACGGGACCAAGGCCGCTACCGCCGCAACCGGCCGCTCATGTAAGAGGTCCAGGAGACGGCAAAGGAGGATGCTGTAATGTGGCGTAGCTTGGCTGGACTTTGGAATAGACTCCCATTTTTCAACTACTCGGATCGAAAATTTTTTCAGAGCTCCTACCCCTTTCCTAAAAATGGCTGCCCTGGACACCCCCGCACCCCCGAAATTCCGCCACTAGACCTCGGCGCACCTGGGTAAAAAAAAATTTTTGCACAAAAATCAGCTTTTACGGCGAGCGGTAACTATTCCTGGCGCAATAAAACCTCGAAAAATGTCTCGTTCGCATAGAGTTTTTCCGGGCCGCCTTTTTGACGCGGGCTGAGTATTTCCGCGGCAACAAGTGCGTCGATGTATTTGGCTGCAGTTTGGCGTTTGGCAATTCCGGCTTCGACAAGGTTGCGTATGCGACAATAGGGCTGGGAAAAAAGAACTTCCATTAACCGCGGAGAATAGAGTTTGGGTAATTTTGCGCGCAATTTTTTCTCCGTTTCCACCATCAGCGAGTGGATTTGAGCAATTTTTTCAGCCGTCCAAAGGGAAGTTTGATGAATCGCCTCTAGCATGAAAAGAATCCATGGCTCCCAGTCATTTTCAAAGGTAACTCGTCGCAACCGTAAGTAGTAGTCCTTGCGCCGCCGAAGGATATGTCGGCTGAGGTAGAGGATGGGCGCATTTAAAAATCCGTCACGAACCAACAGCAGGAGATTGAGAATCCTCCCCGTGCGGCCATTGCCATCGTAAAATGGATGAATTGCTTCAAATTGGTAGTGCCCAATCGCCAATCGCACAAGCGCATCCAATTCATTCTGGTGCAGGAAATTTTCCCAATTTTTGAGCTTGCGAATAATCACTTCCTCGTCATCCGGTGGCGTATAGTAAACCTCGCCGGTGCCGGCATTGGCCAATGTCACGCCACGCCGCCGAATGGTAACCGGTGCTCCATTAAGCACTTCCGCGATTGCCAGAGCGGTGTTGGTGCAAATCGGGCGTCCCCCACGAAGGAGCTCGATCCCGCGGTACAGGGCGCTGCAGTAGTTATGTGCCTCTTTGGCGTTGCGGTCATTTTCGCCGGGCCTCCGGATATCGTAGCAGAAAAGCTCATCGGCCGTGGTGACAACGTTTTCGATTTCCGAGGAATCTCTAGCCTCCAAAATGGGCAGTGTATTCACAAGCACGTCTGGATTTGGCAGAGTCCGGCAAGCATCCTTGACCTCTTGCAGGGCGTTGCGCGCTCCGATGACGGCTTTCAGAATTTTGGCCGTTTCGATACTACCGGCCGGTGGTAGATCCGGCAGTGCATTGTAAGCCTTTTTGGGATCGGTGTTCATTTTCGATAAAAACATAAACATGTCGACCTGGCCTTGTCGATATTTTCCCCAAATTTCGACAAATCGAATTCGTGCACCATCGTTTGCTTCGAGGTAAAAATGGTAGATGATTAGCCCCGCTAGCGAGGCATTTGGTCATCACTTCAATGAAATTCTTACCGGAATCCACGGAAATGGTTCACGAAATTTCGGAGTATGATAAGGAAGGTGCGCCGACGATTTTCCCGAAGATTAAAAGGTTCACAAACGGCTTTATAGAAATTTATTCGTTGGCATTCGGAATGTGCGGCTGCCAGTGGGTTCCAGTCATATTTCCCCGCGCGTTGTTGAAAATATGCCATGGATTTCTAGGAACTGCCAATGGGTTATATGCAATTGTGTTGTTCGCCGTATGCACTACAATAGTATGGCCAAATGCTTGCGCGGCAAGTGCCACATCAATTAGCTCCCCCCATCTTCCATCGTGTTGCATGACAGCGTTGGCGTAAATCCAAAGTAGCCCTCCAAAATCGTTCCCCCTCCACATTTCGAACGTTGCAGGAAGAAAATTTTCAACTACTGCATTTTCGCCAGGATTTAATGTATTAATTGGCTGTGGGGCACCATCTGGGATGGTATTTCTATTTCTATGGAATATTTCAAGAAGCCACCTGGCATATTGATCTGCTGGAATATTGTGCAACGCATTACACAAATCTTCTGGAAATTCGCCATTTGCAATTACCGTATCGGCTGTTGCGCGCAAGCGGGCACGGATCTCGCCATGCTGCTCTTCGACGCCTCGTTCCAAAACGGCAAGCGCTCTTTGGAGGCAGTTTCCATCTCCTATGACGGCCCCAAGCTGAAACCCATGAACCGCTGGAGCTTCGGCGCGAATTGTATCAAAGAGAAACTTAAACCGCCCACTTAGCTCTTC
Organism: Puniceicoccales bacterium; assembly: GCA_031259325.1. GTDB lineage: Bacteria > Verrucomicrobiota > Verrucomicrobiia > Opitutales > JAIRLM01 > JAIRLM01. The sequence goes on along the minus strand of JAIRLM010000008.1, from coordinate 346 downwards.
GTTCGCGGCGATCTCAGTTATTCCATTTTGTGCCAAAATTATCGCTAATTCGAAAAATTCTTGATTATCTTCGTCTTGGCGAATTGCGGCGACGGTGTCATAATCTTGGTGCGAGATGCGAAAAAGTTGATTTGTTTCGCGCAGTAGCGCGTTTTCAGAAAAACCTTCCTTTCCATCGCCAAGAATGCACAGTGACTCCACCTCCTGGTGATGGTCCCACAATTGCTTCCACATGAGTAAAAATTTCCCGTATCCAGTATCGACGCCTGGTGTATCTAATGTGTTAATTCCAAAAAATTTAGTTAGGCGATGTGCGGCGTAAATACGAAGAAAATTATCTTTTAAA
>JAIRLM010000001.1 GCA_031259325.1 Puniceicoccales bacterium | reverse complement strand
TTCATCGCTTTTCACAATCGTTCGATTGGATTTAAATTATGGATGTATCGCAAAAATCCAGAAAGCTCCTGGGATTCAGCAAAGGAATACCTTGCGTGGCAACTTTATCGAACTGCCTTCGAATTTATACACACAAAATACCCCTCTGCGAGGGAGGGCGCAAAATTTAAGCGAAAATACAAGCAGATAGTTGCCGGCATTTTGTGGGATGTACGTGTCAAAGGTGATTCTGTCGTCTATTCTTCATCTTCTTCCTCTAGATACATTTCCAAATCCCCACGAGCCATGTCAATTTCGATGTTGCTTTCGCCGGCCTCTTGCAAATCCGCCACCCAGCGCAATACCTCGGCCACGGCTTCCAAAAGTTGGGATGGGACATATTCCATTACATTGGCCGAGTCTATTAGCGCGTGGGCCAGCGGAACGTTGCGCATGATGGGAATACCTTCGTTGCGCGCAATGGCTATCATTTCCGCGGCAAGGATGCCTTCACCCATGGCCAATATGACGGGCAACATGGTAAGTTCCTCCTCATAGAGTATGGCAATGGCCAGGTGCGTCGGATTGGTAATCAGCGCCGAGGAACGCTTGGTACGCTGGGCGGGACCTTCGTTCATCATCTCCTGATGAATTTGCTTGCGCTTGCTTTTAATTTCCGGGGAACCTTCCATTTCCTTATATTCGCGCTTAATTTCGCTCTTGGACATCATCATTTTTTTGTTGAAGTCCTTCCGTTGAAAGAAGATATCCGCGACGGCGACCACCATATAGGCGAATATGACCACGGAGGCGAAATCCTTCATTACGGGACCCATGAATGCCATCAACCCCTGCACCCCCGAGTAGGGCAACAGAATCAATTCGTCCAATTGTGATTTGATAAGCCGATAAATTAGGATGCCCAAGAAGGTCACTTTTAGAACAGATTTGAGGAATTCGAAGATATTTTTTTTGGAAAAGATCTGCTTAAATTTTTCAATCGGGTTGAGTTTTTTTATGTCCGGTTTGATGGGCTCCGTCGTAAAAATGGCCCCAACCTGCACGAATCCAGCGGCAATGGCGAAGGCGGCCACGATGCCTAGTACGGGCAGGAGCAGATCGACCAATTCCGCGAAACAGGCGGAGATGATCGCGCTTAACCCCTGGCGGAACGGTGCATCGAAAAACGGAATGGGAAGGACTAAAAATTCCTGCAGCTCATCCACCGTTGCCCACCATTTCAGGCCGATGTAGGCAAAAACGCCGATGAGCAGGACGGTGGACGTAAAGTCTTTGCTGTAGGCAACTTGTCCCTTTTTTTTCGCATCGCGCAACCGCTTGGGTGTCGGCTGCTCTGTTTTGTCCTCGCCCTCTCCCATGGTAACCTATCCCCAAAAAATCCTCACGAACTGGAGGGCGCGGTTTTCCCCGAAGAAATGGGATTTAAAAAATCCCATGAGAAATGACAAATAGAGAATGATAAATAGCGACGAGAGACCGCTTTTGATGCCCATGGACAGGAAAAACACGTTGAGCTGCGGCGCAAAACGATTGACCATGCCCAGGCCGAATTCGGCGAGGAATAGGGCGAATAAAATCGGGCCCACAAGAGCAAAAACAACGGTGGCATAGTCGCCCGTCAGCTGCACAAAAAACGCCGCAACCCCACCATCGAACATCGGAAATAGCGAAAATAACGGCCACGTGCGATAGCTTTCGTAAAGAAGCTGTAGCAGGAAAAGAAATCCCCCGGTGATGAAGAAGAGCAGGAGGACGATTTGGACGAAAAAATCCGCCATCACCGTCGTCTGGCTCTCATTGAAAGCACTGAATAGGGATGCGGATGAGGCGCCCCGCTGCACGTCGATGAGATTTCCCACGCCCTCCACCACGTAAAAAATAAAACTAGCCAAAAACCCGAGGACGAGTCCGATGACCAATTCCTTAATGCAGAGCATAATAATCAGCCCCAGGCTAACATCTGGGTTAATAAACTCCTTTTGAAGCAGTGGGTAAATGAAAAGCGTCAGACCAAAAATCCACGCATTACGCCCCATGCCCATCACGTTTTTTTTCCCGAAAAACGGAATAACCGAAAACATCGCGGCCGTGCGCACGATGCCCATGACCATCACGAAAAAAAAGCTGCGAAATATGAAAAGGAACGAGTGCATGGCGTGTCCCCGGGCTTAGTGAACCATGGTCGGAAAGTAGGCGAACAGGTAACGGGTGAATTGCATTACTTCCGATCCGATCCACCGCGCAGTAATCAGAAGCACCACGACCACGGAAATGAGTTTCATGGTAAACCCGAGGGTTTGCTCTTGAATCTGTGTAAGTGCCTGCAAAAGGCTCACAATAAGTCCCACGCCCGTGGCCACCAGGATGGACGGCAGCGACAAAATAAGCACCAAAATCATGGCGCGGATGCTAAAATCTAGGACAACGCTATTTTCCATGGAACAACCTCTGCGCTGAGTTTTTGGAAAAAACATCGCACCGCAACCCTTTTGCGCAAATCAAAAAATCCTTGGAAAAATTTTCCCAAAATTTTTACGTAAACGACGGACGCTGATCATTAAAATCGTAGAGAGCAACACCACACACGGTGAAGCTCGGCGCTATTCTCGACGGACCCAGTAAAACAATCGAACTTCAAGCCGTGCGAAGAAGTAAACCCGGCGGTTGTCGATGCTCTTTTTGATCTCGCTAATTTGCTAAAAAAAACAGCGTGGCCAGTCGGAACACAATGGCCGCCGCGAGGAGCGCGCCAAAAAAATAGTAGATAAAAAGCCGCAGGGTCCATGCGCAGGAATGGACTTCCTGGGCAGTGGCGGCAATGGCCGCGCAACAGGGGGGATTTAGGAAAAACGCACACAAAAACGCCAATGCGCCCGGAATGGAAACGGAGCCGACCAGCGACGCTTCGATCGTTGCCCATGGCAAATTCTGCGCCAACACATCTCCGGCAGCGGACAGGCCACAAGTTGTGCCGCCAAACAGCATGGCGATCCCCCCTAATGCGGACTCGCGGTTGATTAACGATAGCACGAGGGCCACGAAAAGTTTCCAATGGAGTCCAAAAATGGCGGAAAACTTTGCCAAATAATTTGTGAAAGCATCCGTCTGTGCTGAGTTAAATTGGCGCAAAAACAGCCAGAGCAGAATCGCGGTCAACAGAATAACTGGGATGGATTTTAGCAGCAGCTCGCTCACCTGGTGGCATACCGTTCCAAAAATGTTTTTCCAATGGGGACGGTGGTAGGGAGGCAAATCCATGAGCATTTCCCCGGGCACGGATTTGTGATTGTTGCGGAAAATTCGGGTCGTGAGAACGATGTGCAGTATCATCAGAAGAAAGAGGCCGAGGATGACCCAAATTGCCCGGACGCCGAAGAAAAGTACGGACACGAATCCAACCGTTCCCCAGGTACCTGAGCAGGGAACAACCCAGCAGGCGGCAATGGTAAGTCGGCGCTGGTGGGGACAATCGATGACCCGGGCGCCGCAAACTCCGGCGATTGTACATCCAAATCCGGAGACAAAAGGAATGATGCATTTTCCCTGAAGGCCAACGCGGCCCATTAGTCCATTGAATAGATAGGCGATGCGTGCCACGTAGCCCACATCCTCCATGATTCCAATGGTTAAGGTCAGCATGCCGACGAAAATAAGCAAATAGGAGGCAATCATCAGTCCGGGCAAAATTGCGCCGTTGAGTATTTCCGCCAGCAGTGCTGGAATTTCCAAAATACATACACCCTTTGTTCCAAAATTTGCCACTCCTTGGAGGAAATATTGAACCCCTCCGGCCACGAGTGCGCTTAGGGCAAATCCAGAAAATAAGAAAAAAAATGCTAAAATTGGCCCAAAGAAAGGATGCAGTGCCAGGCGGTCGAATTTATTTAACAAACGATGCCTTGGCGGCTGCACGTATATTTCCATCAACCGGTCGCGGATCCATTTGTGGCGAAAGCCGGCCATTCGCAGTACATCGCCACCGTCTTCGACGATTTTTTTGCATGCGGCCATGAATTTTCCATGGCGCAGCATGGGCCGTTCCCGGGTGAGTAGTTCCAGGCCGTCCATGATTTTCTTTCGGCTGCAGTGGCACGTCCCAATGATGGGAATCACTGGTATGCCCAAAATGGCTTTCAGTTTTTGAAAATCAATTTCTCGCCCCTGAGACTTTAGCACGTCAACCATGGTAACGATGACTATCACTGGCACGTCTCCACCTATGAAGTCGGTGAGCAGGTACATGCTTCGGCTAAGTTGGGATCCGTCCAAGACCAAAATGACTCCATGCGGATTTTCATTCCGCAGGTAATCACAAGCCACTTTTTCTCCTTCCGAATGCGGGCTAAGGCTGTGCGTTCCGGGGAGATCGATGATTGTGTAGGCTTCGCCTGAATTGGAGCAAACGCCCTCCTGAGGTTCGACGGTTTTCCCGGACCAGTTGGCCGTGTGCTGCCGGCTGTTGGTGAGCAAGTTGAAAATCGTGGATTTTCCCGTATTTGGCTGGCCCATGAGGGCAATACGTGGGGTGGTTTGTGGCGGAATCAAATTGGGATGTGGGCGGCAACGCTCAACGGCCATTGTCCTCTTTCTCCACGAAAATCGTCCGTGCCCTTCGCCGATCTATGGCAATAAGACTATCCCCCACACTGAGCAAGATGGGAACAAACCGGCGATTGTATACCACTTCAATATGGTTTCCTATGGAGATGCCCATTGGCAATAATTTGCCTAGGGAGCTACCCTCATCCTCGATGAGGCAAACACAGCAGCATTTATTCTCTTCAACCTGGTCCAAGCGTACCATACGAAAATTGACCTTGGTTAATATGCATGTTTCATGCGGAAAAAAGTCAATTTTTTTTTACAATATTATCCAACGAAACGCACGGGGACCGGAGTTTTTTATTTTATCATTTTGACAAAGTCTTATGCGACTTGCGCAAATCGGTGATTCCAGGACAATTTTTCTACGGGCAATGGCGTATCATTTTCCAAGGCCGGGTGTTGCAAGGGATATAAATTTTTTTATTCCCCATGCTGGGAACCCCATCTAGCTTTTGCGGAATCGTGGCAGGGGATGGAAAGAAATCTGAAAACTCCGCAGATTCATTCAAAAAAAAGGATCTGCGCTCCCTGCCCTATTCGGTCGAGATGGAAAAGTCGCTTCTGGGCTGCTGCGTTCTGGAGGGCGGCCAGGAAAGTTTGGCTCTGTGCATCGAAAATAAGATTACCGCGGATTCCTTTTATTATCCTTTTCATAGGGTTATATTTGAGGCCATTTACGACATGTACCGGCGGGGACAGCCGCTGCTCGAGGGAACGCTCTTGGAGTACTTGGAGGCGACGAATCGCATGCAACAGGCGGGCGGGCGCGCCTACGTCCTGCAAGTCTGTGACTGCATCGATAACGTGATTCACATGCGGCATTTCATCGACCGGCTCCGGGATTACGAATTACTCCGCCGGCTCATCACGGTTTCCACGAAAATCGTCGAACAGGCCTATGGGGCAACAATGAGCGTCGCGCAGTTTGTCAGTGAGGCGGAGGAGCAAATTTATTCCGTCAGCCAGGACACCATCCGCCAGTCTGCCACACACGTGAAGGCATCCGTAAATCAGGCCGTGCAAATGGCTCAAATGGCCTTCATGCACCGGGGGCAAATCAACGGCGTGAGCACGGGATTCATCGACCTGGACCGGATGCTTTGCGGGCTACACAGCGGGGAGGTGATCGTTCTCGCCGCCCGTCCGTCCATGGGTAAAACGAGCATGGGGCTTAATTTCGCCGAATCGGCCATACTGCCGCCGGCGGGGAGGGACCGGGTGCCCACGCTGTTTTTTAGTTTGGAAATGAGCTCCGACCAGCTTGCCATGCGGCTTATTTGCGGTCGCGCGGGAATTGACATGGCCGCCTTGCGCAACGGATATGCGCCCGCCGGACAGGAAACGCGGCTGGTGAACGCGGCCCGTGAGTTTTCCGATGCCCCCTTGTGGATCGACGAATCATCAAATTTGACCATCCTCGAACTCCGCGCCCGGGCGCGCCGGGCGTGCAGCCAGTACAAAATCGGGCTCATCATCGTCGATTACCTGCAGCTCGTCAGCGGCATGGACAGTCGAACGCCACGGGAGCAGCAGGTTGCGGAAATTTCCCGGGGGGTTAAGTCCATGGCCAAAGAACTGAAGGTTCCCGTGGTTCTTCTGAGTCAGCTCAATCGCGAATCGGAAAAGGATGGGCGGCAGCCTCGGGTTTCGGATCTGCGCGAATCCGGATCCATCGAACAGGATGCGGATGTGGTTTTACTTTTGGCGCGGCCGCGTGGAACCAGTGAAGAGGACGAACGCGCATCCGTAGATGAGGATGACGTCACACCCGCTGGTTTTTCTCTGGTGGAACGGGAGCTTATAATCGCCAAGCAGCGCAATGGGCCGGTGGGGGTGGTGCACTTACTATTTGACAGGCGTTTAACAAAATTTAGAAACCATGCCACACGGGAATAAAATGAGCGAATATGGGAAGTTTTGGAGACTTATCGTTGGGTCTCTATTTGGATTGCAATGCCTTACTGTCATTGGAGATGTGACCGTTGGAAGTTTGGATGTGGAGATCCATGGCAATGCACCAATTAATCAAGCGGCAATCCTCTCGCATATTAAAATCAAAAAAGGTGATGTATTTAAGCAGGAATACAACGACGATTCCATTCGCTCACTTTACGCCACCGGACTGTTCGACCACATCGAAGTCCTGACGGATGCCGGCGTCATTGATAACGCCATCGACGTACGGTACGTGCTATACCCCCGCCAGCGCATCGGGAACGTACGCTTCCAGGGTAACGAAAAAATCTCTTCGCGCAAGCTTCGCATAGCCATAAAAACAAAGGATGGCCATATGTTGAACCCCAGCCAGATCGTTGCGGATCGGCTTGCCCTGGAAGATTTTTATCGCAAGCGGGGTTACGCCAATGCGCATGTTTCCCAGGAAACTTCCGATGGGACGGATGCCGCCGGGGTCGACCTCATTTTTACCATTTTTGAGGGCCAGCGGCTCCCCATCTCCCGGATCGTGTTTGAGGGAAATAACTCCATTCGTTCGCAGAAATTGGAAAAATTCATGCGCACGCGCCGGCGGACTTTAATCTCCATCCTCGACGGAAGCGGCTATTACCTGCCTGAATTGCTCAAAACCGACCTGGAAAAGCTTGAGCATTTCTATCGCAACAACGGATTCCTCGACTGCGCCATTGACCTGAAAAGCGTGCGCCGGGACATTGACGACAAGGGTCGGATGCGGCTTATCGTGGCGATTGACGAAGGCGAGCGGCTTTCCGTTGGAAATATTTGCGTCACCGGGAACACGGTCTATGCCAGCGAGCGCGTGCTAAAATGCGTGGCACTTCGCCCGGGCGACTGGTTTTCGCCGGATAAAATTTTCCAGGCGGAGGAAGCCATTCGCAACCTCTACGGCCGGGCCGGGTACATGGAAACCTACGCGGTCGCCAGGCGCAGGCCAAATCTGGATGGCAACACCATCGATCTGGAATTCGTCGTCCATGAATCCGAAAAGACCAAGGTGGGGTTCATTCGCATCCGCGGGAATACAAAAACAAAGCACCAGGTGATCCTCCGCGAGCTCTCCCTGACTCCCGGCGAGACATTTAATTTGGTTAAACTCCGTAATAGTGAAAATCGCCTCCGGGAAACCCGCTATTTTAGCCAGGTGGTCCTCTCCCCCGAAGCAAGTCCCTTGCCAAATTCCCGGGATATTTGCATCGCCGTGGAAGAGGGAAACACGGGACGGTTCTACATGGGCGGCGCCATGAGTTCCCTGGAAAATATTGTGGGATTCCTGGAAATAGGCCAGTCCAATTTCGACCTGGGAGGCCGGCGGATGAGGTGGCAGGGCGCCGGACAAAAGTTTAGAACTCGGCTCGAAGTGGGCACCCGCACGCAGCAGGCGACCATGTCCTTCGAGGAACCGTGGCTTTTTCAAAAGGAATTGGCCTTCGGCGCAAATGCCTTCTACCTCAAAAACGAATATAAAAAGTCGGACCATAATTACGGCGGCGAGTCGTACGACGAGCGGCATAAGGGTTTCGAGTTGTCCCTCCGCAGGCGCCTGGTCGAGCTATTGGAAGGCCATGGCTACTACAAACTGGACCGCGTGGAGCTCTACAACGTGCCAAAAAACGCGCCAATAGGCTTACAAATCGAGGGCATGCGAGGGGCCCAATGGGTCTCCAAAACGGGCATCAGTCTTCAACGGGATTCGCGGGACGCCTTTCTCTATCCGACACGTGGGAATAAATTGGTTGGATCCATTGATTTTGCCGGTTTGGGCGGCGACGTGCACTACCTAAACCTGGACCTGCAGTTCGGCCAATGGCTTAAGGTTTCCAATTACCGCACGCAGACACTCGCATTTTTGGGAAAAGCGGGCACCATGAAACCGTACCGGCGGAAATATATCCCCTATTTCGACCGCAAATTCCTGGGCGGATCCGATTGGATGCGCGGGTTTGAATTCCAGGGTGTTGGGCCACGGGACGAATATGGCGGAGCCACCGGGGCAAACGGGTACGTCTACGGCGGATTGGAATACAGCATCAAAGTTGCGGACCAATTTCGCCTGGTGTTTTTCGCCGAGGGAGCCTACACGGGCCGTAAATTCATGTCCCTGGATCATCCGTTTTACAACGACTTTGGCGTGGAATTGCGATTATTCGTCATGAATGCACCCCTGCGGCTAATTTTCGGCTATCCGACCCACGGGGATAAATACTATCCGCACAAGTTGCAATTCAATTTCGCATTTAACAGCACATTCTAGCACATTCCATGGATTGTGAACAAAATTGTGGCGCCTGTTCCGGTTGCAATATTTCGGGTTCCTGCGGCGAACTAAGCCCCTGCGATGGCGAGGTTCTCGCCCAACTGGCAGACTTTGGCCGTGGGTTTTCCCAAAAATTGCTCCCAAATTCGCCCCACGGATATGCAAGTGCTTGCCTGCGCGCCGTCCTCCATGGAAAGTTTTTGCGCACCATTCCCAACATTCCGCGGTGGATTGACCGGGACCGCTTCGTCGTTGGGCGTGGTAAAATTCCAAATCTTCTCCCCTGGGCCTATCTGGCCGGATTTCCCATCCAATTGGACGATATAGTGGAAAACGTAAAAAATATTTCCGAAAATTTTAAATTTCAATCCATCGGCATGGAGCCGGCCGTGGAATCACCCATCACAAAGGCGGTGGATCGGGCGATTTCCCACAAAAAAATGACGGCAGCCCTCCAGCAGCGCGGGATTTCCTGCCTAAGCAAGGTCCTGGGATTGACGGGGAGTATTCCCGGCCGCGATCTGACGGTAGCGGAATCATTGCAACTCGCCGCCAATGCAAAACTGGATAATCTGATCCTCATTTCCGAGCCGGACGCCATGGATGACCTCCCGCATACCTCAACTTCTGAACTGCGCGCAATGGGATTTTCCGTTGAAGAAATCGAAAAAGATGACGTGCAAACCGTTTATGGAAAGCTTATTCACGCGCGGATAAATGCCCAGCGACAACCGCAAATAATCCTCATCCGAACCCAATCCACCGAAGACACTGAATTTTCAACAGCCGTAATTCCCGACGAAACCATCACCGATGAAAATTTTTTCGTCCCCGACACGATCCATAACCATTTCGCGCTTTTAAACATGCGCAAGAATAGCGACTACGAAAATTGGCAGTACCGCTTCGAGTGCGCCGTGGATCTTTACCCGGAAATCCTGCAATTCGTGGAGGGTCTCCATGCGCATTAGCGGCGGCCGAGCCCGAGGCATACGGCTATCATGCCCAAAGGGAAGAATTTTGCGTCCGACCACTGACGCCCTTCGCGAAGCAGTTTTTTCCGCCATCGGTCCAGCCGTGGTTGGTGTCAATTTTTTAGACCTGTGCGCGGGAATCGGTAGCTATGGCCTCGAAGCCGTGAGCCGGGGGGCGAATGGCGGAGTATTTGTGGAAAAAAACAGCCGACTTTGCCCCTACCTTCGCGAGAACCTTCAAAAAGTCTCCAAAAGCGCGGGAGTTAATCCCAAATCCTGCCAAATTCTTTGCGGGGATATCTTTAAATTGGATCCCGAGCTGTTTTCACCCGCTGGGCTTATTTTTTTAGACCCGCCCTATGAGCAGTTTCGCACCAATACGAGCGCCTTTGTAGATGTTCTATTCAGATTTTTACCAGTCGATGGATTGGGCGTGCTCGAGCTTCCGGCGGACATTTCGCTCCAATTACCCAATGAATTTGTCTGTGGCCATATCCTCGGAAAAACCATCGGGAAAAATTCCCCCAAGGCCCTTATCCTCAGACGACGAGCATGTGTATCCAGCTCCTGTGCGGCAATATAGCTTACGTTTAAACGCTCCAATGTGGTGTTTTGAAGTTTGTAACAAAATAGGAGTTTCAAAGATTTAAGATACTAGTTTTGCAAGTCGCATTGTAGCAGATTTCCCAAAAAGGCAATCGGGTTAGTAGAGCAGAATTAAAAGGCTCGGCGCTTCACCCCTGGGTCCGCATTTTCCTGTTGCGTCTTTTATGCGAGCCCATTAGCGCGATTTTCATGAGTGCAGGTGTAGCGGGACTTGGGAGTCGTCCCACTTGTTTGGCGGTTGAAGAAAATGTCCATGTCTCAGGTAGATTGCAGATGGATCTTTCGCGATTGGACATTAAAATAGGGTTGTCGATGAGATGGAAGGCGATCGGTGAGTATTGGCAAATCCACGGAAGGAGTGAAATCGTTGGATGGTGGGTGCGTATTACGCATGCATTTTTCGAGCTGCCCCAACAAACGGTTCATGCGATTATTACGAACGTGATCGAACATAGTTTACTTACGGTAACATGTGAACTCGCCAGAATTATGATAGACGCAAAAGATAATATCGCCGAAAGTAAGGGCACCCAATATATGGAAATGCATCGTGGCAGCGCTGCTGCGGATATTGTAGATGCCTTATGGCCGCCTGCAACACGCCCGAAGGACGCGGACGTGAGAGGGACGCTTCTGGTCATTGCGATGCAATGGATACGCCATGAAACGGAATCAGTTTACAATCTGCGAGGCCATGTGCTGCTATGCGAAAAACTGCGAAAGCTTTGGGTGGATTGTCAGGACATAGCCCAAAATCTGGCGGAAACGCTTAGCGAAGACGAGCTAAATGTGTTTAGGGTGCTGGGCAATCCAGATCGATCGCTGTTTAATAAACAGCTGAAACTTGCCAAAATTATGACTGTTCTTTTTCAAATTATTTTCCATGGAAACAATTGCTTGTTTCAAGCAGAGCTTACGGACGACGTAAACCATGCGTATAGGCCGGACCTGTTTCGCTATGACCAATCATCAAATACATTTATCAGTCCATGTATGTCTGAAGTTGCTGCATTTTTCACCCAACTCAAGCGGGAGGCTGATAATGGCTTCCGTGTGGCAACGCAGGCGTACGTGGGCGGTCTTCCGGATAGAATTGTCGATCTGGAAAGACGAGCTGAAGATGAACTTGCTAGTAACCGTAACAGACGAGATATCGCTACTACGGTGTAGGAGCCTTTTTTGCAAATTTGGTGGAGGGAATCTTTAATGCTGAATACGTTTTTGGGGTATCCAGCGAATCCATATGCTATTTCCGATGTAGAAATCCGTGCGGCAATTGCGAGAATAGTTGCAAGGTGCACATAATCGCCACCGCGTTTTACCCGAAGGGGTCAACAATTTACTCCAATTACAAAACAGATGGCGGGCGCGAAATTCTTATCTACGCTAAATTCCACGTACGCCATAATGTTTTAATCGCGTATGTTGCATGCGAATTGATGAGCATAAAAGTTTTTCTACTTGGCGATGGTAATTTTTTTACTTGACAGTGAATTGCAAAATTTTTCCACGGGAAATGTTTGACGGGGTGATTTTTTTCACTTAACTACGTGCTGAATTGATTGGGCTGTTGTCTCCGATTTGGCGGTAACGGCATTTGTTGTGACAGGGGAAGCGGCCTCTGAAATTAGGCCGCGGTTTTGGGGCAATGGACACGGATGAAGTTTACAGATTTGAACCCGAAGAGGGAGATTGGTGCACATAGTTTGCACGTTGAATTAGGTGCATTTCGCATACTCATTGACGGGGGCATGAGCCCGAAGGACGTGGGGTTGGCCTGCTTGCCGGATTACACGCACATAGAAAAGGATTCCGTCGATCTTATTTTGCTCACGCACTGCCACTTGGACCACATCGGATCGCTGCCATGTGTCCATCGGCTGCAACCATCGGCGCGGCTTTTGATGACACGTGCATCGGCAGAAATTCTCCCGGTGATGCTACAAAATTCGCACACGGTGATGCTGCGCCAGCGGGATGAGTTGGACGTTAAGGAATACCCGCTATTCACACGCCAGGAGGTGGATGCGGTGAGCGACGACACGTTCATCATGAGCTTTGGCCACACGAGGGAGTTTATCAAGGGCGATGATCGTCTGAAGATCACCTTCTATCCTGCCGGCCATGTCATGGGCGCGGCGTCGATTCTATTGGAACACCAAGGCGTGCGCTACTTTTTCACCGGTGACATTCTCTTTCGCGATCAAAATACCCTGCATGGGGCGCGGATTCCGCAAATGCAGGTGGACGTGCTTGTAACCGAGACAACCCGTGGTCTCGCGGATCCACCCGCGGGATTTTCCTACGAGGACGAAATTTTGCGACTGTTGGAATCTGTGGCACAAACCCTCAACGGTGGTGGATCTTGTTTGCTGCCGGTCTTTGCCCTGGGGCGACTGCAAGAAATGGTCACGCTGATTCACGCGGCCCGGCGGCGCAAAATTCTTCCCCGCAGGTTTCCAATTTACTGCTCTGGGCTCGGGCTTGCAATCGTGGACGTTTTTGAGAAAATCTACCGCAATCGCCGCTATTACGGCATCGACTACCGGACGGAAAACCCCATTCAGATGCCTGGCGCCAAACCGGCCCTGGAACATCCCATGGCGCCGAGGGAAAAGTGCCTATTTCGCAAGCACTTTCTCCGGGACCTGGGGGTGCGACCACTCATCGGCCGGCGGTTGAAAACGGGCCTGGATATCCGCGTTCCCAGCCTGTTTGTCATGAGCAGCGGCATGCTCGCAGAACACACGCCATCCTACCAAATCGCTTCTTCGCTGTTACCCTATGAACACAATTTGATCGCCTTCACCGGCTATTGCGACGCGGATACCCCCGGCGGGAAGCTCCTGGCCATGCAACCGGGAGAAACATTCTCCTTCGACGCGCTCAAATTTGAAACGCCCATCCGTGCGGCCATCCGCCGCTATGATTTCACCGGCCACGCCGACCGGGAGGATTTGGTCCACCTGGCCCAGTGCCTGCGACCGAAAACAATTGTCCTTTCCCACGGAGAACAGGATTCTCGCCTGTGGTTTATGAACACTTTTGCCACACGCATGCCGGCGGCTAAAATTGTTAATCCCGAGCCGCAAATAACTTATGACATTTGAGCAAAAATGCCAGTTCGCATTCGGCGAAAATCGGAATAATATTAACTAGTAAAACTTCTTGAATGCACACATCGAATGATTCATGGATTAAGATGCGATGTATGGATCTCCGAAAGCCGCAATTTCCCGGCCGGTGGTATCCTGTTTCTGCGCCTTTGCGTTGGGCGTGTTCTCGCAAATTGATAAAAATTCATATGTTCTTTTACCACTGATATTTTTAATCATTTATCAATTCAGATTTCGTGGATTTCGCCGGGGATTTTTTATCCTAGCGTGCGTGTTTTGCGCGGCGTTGTGGACACACTTTCGCATTTCCACACAGATGTCACCGCTTCCGGAAAACCGCACCGTGCGGAGGCAACTTTTCATACAGCGGTGCACCGGCCGGCAACAGGCGAATTGCACGCGAGTTTACGGATTCGCCCAAATGCAACCGGAGGGAACTCCCATATATTTCAACCTCAAGTTATCTCCAAAATTGACCGTTCCACACCGGGGGCAGCTGGTTAATGCATCCTTCCGTCTGCAAAATACCGCATCGGCGGAACGTGATTTTGAAAAATACTTGGCCGGCATCGGCATTCGTTACCGGGCCTATGGCGGCAAAATTTCGGGCATTGTCGGAGAAAGCACATTCAATCGGACCATCGTCTTTTTGACGGAGAGAGCATCCCGGGCATTGGCGTGCGGCATGGACGTCTCCGGGCCGCTGACGCGCATTTACCACGGCATGCTGCTGGGTGACAGGTCAACCATGACCGCCTACGAAAAAAGCGTCTATTCACGTACGGGAATCGCCCATCTCTTTGCCATCAGCGGTTTGCACATAGGTATCATCGGCTGGGTGATGTACGCGCTTACAAAGGGAATCGGTCGATGGCCGGTCGGGGTGTTTCTCCTTCGTATTTTCGCACTGTACATTTTCGTTCAAATGACCGGCGGTAGTCCATCTTCCTGGCGCGCGTTTTCCATGGTGAGCATTTTCTGGCTGGTGCCGTTTATTTACCGCAAATCGGACGGCCTATCCTCCCTACTTTTTTCCGCGCTATTGTCGCTCATTGCAAATCCGCTGAACATCCTAAACACTTCCTTCCAGCTATCCTATGGCGTTGTATTTTCCCTGCTGTGCTATGGAATGCCGTTGGCCCGATATCTTAGGCGCAAGGTGGTAATTTTCCGCCGGCCCAGGCTTTTTGAAAGGCGACCTCCCTGGATTCGCTTCATGCGGCGTTTGTCCATGCGTTCCGCGGACGCCCTTGCGCTTTCCGTAGCGGCCACGTTGCCCATTATTCCCATTTCCATTTACCACTTTCAAACGTTTTCCATCGGCGGCATCCTACTCAATCCATTCGTTATGCCGCTGGCATCCGTTGCCATCGTCGCGGGGTTTATTTCGCTCTGCCTCGGACTGTTTGGCCTTTGGCCGTTGTGCTTCCTAATCAATCGAATCGCCTCAATTCCATTAGCAATTATCCACGGGTGCGCAACCTACGTCAGCCACTGGAGATGGATCGAATCTTGGCCCATAACTATTTCCCGGGCGTCCACATTTCTCTGGTTCGCAATCATCTGCGTCAGCATGTACGCCCCACCATTCCGCCGCCTGCGCCTCAGTTTGCCCCTGTTGCTATCAACATTACCGCTTCTGTGGCTAGGGGGCTAAGCGAAACATCGCGGCGGCCAATTATTGGACTTCTTGCGAAAGTCAAAATCGCAGTCTTGAATTCCGCAATTCATGCGGCGAAAAATGGCCAAAAATAAACTTTCGCAAGAAGTCCATTGACATTGCTAACGCATTACCTCATACTTGCAATATTGTGAATATACGTATTGCAGATATGCTGGAACCAGTTATACGAAAGTCGGCGTTTGGAGAATTACCAATGGATCCAACACCCGTGAATATGCTCAGGAACGGATCTGCTCCAGCGGTGCGGATCGCACAAAATGTCAATTTGTTCACCCATGCGCGTCTTTGCTATTTTTCGGGATTGTGTTCGGGTTTTAAGGCCTTTCTCATACTGTTTGGGTATGGGCCGGAGCGGACGAAGGAGACATACGTGGAAATTTTTTCCAAGCTTAACATTATGAGTGAAAATGACGCTCGTCTTTTATCTGCAAGCCGGTTAACCTTCGTCGAGAAAAGAGGCAATCTATTTGTCTTCAGAGACGAAAAAGATTATGAAGTAAATGTTTCAGATTTAAACGAATTGAGTAAGTGTAAAAATTTATTCTCACTAATTATTAACAATGCAGCATCCATCGAAGAATTGAATTTGTCGGAATTAATAAATTTATCATATTTAAATATTGCAAATTGTCAACGGCTTAAATTGTTAACATTCCCCACTGAAATAAATAGACTGAATGAAATACACATAAATGGCATCGCAATACAAAGCTTAAACATTCCCGCATCTATCAATGAAATTTTCATAGAACATTGCCATGCATTGAAATATATCATCAGCAATTCCATTTCTTGCTTACGAAAATTGCATGCATGCTGTAATGCGTCCCTTGTGCATGTTGATATTTCAAGGTCTATACGTTGCGAGGATATCGATCTTTCCGCATGTCCGTCACTTAAAACTCTAGCTCATACTAGGTATTCTGGATGGCATCCATCCATTTGCCTAACCGGGTGCCCATCACTTTCGTCTGAGTCGCGGAAAAGTCTGAACGCCATTCCACAAAAAAGATTATATATGGACGCTGAGCTGCCCATTCGATCCAAACCTCCAGACAATGATCCCTATAAAATTCTCGGCGTGACCAGGAATGCCACACTGAATGAGATAAGGAAGGCTTATCATATGATGTCTCTGCGGTGGCACCCGGATAAAAACAAGTCGCCTGATGCCATCGCAAGGTTTCAGGAAATAGTCAATGCCTGGGAAGTGCTGAAAAATATCAAAAGCCGTGATATATATGCCCAAAGACAACCAAATGCCAGATGGAACTAAACGCTTCGTTTTGGATGAAACTTTAGAGATGGTTCGTCTTAAAGTCGACGCCAGACGCTGGTTGTGTTGTCATGGAAACTTTTCGGCGCAAATATGAGCCCGCGCAGGCGAACAAATCTTTGAGTTTGTCTAGCGGTGCAAACTTCCAGTTTATGTGGAGAATTTTACATATTTTTCAGACGACGATAGAGAGTGCTCCGACTAATTCCGAGGAGTTCGGCCGCCCGCGAATGATTGCCTCCGCATTGGTGCAAAATTTCATTGATGTTTGCCGAAGTCGAAGAGCACCTGGCTGGAAGCGGGATTGGGTCGGCACGTGGTGGAATCATTGGAATAAAATAATTTTCCAAACGTCTTAAATTGAGCGTTTCGCCTGGATAAAGAGCCGCAGTTGCATCGCAGAAGTTGCGCAATTCTCGCACATTCCCCGGCCAGGGATACTTCTGAAGAACGGCTAGCACGTCATCGCCCAGGCGTGGAGCCGGATGATGCGCCTGCCAAAAGAGCTCCACCAGCGCCGGAATATCCTCAACCCGTTCCCGCAGGGGTGGAAGATGGATGGTCACAACGTTGATTCTGTAGAATAAATCTTCGCGGAAAGCCCCTTGTCGCAGCAACATGTCCAAATTGGCATTTGTCGCCGCAATGATTCGCACATCCACGCAGATGGTGGTATCCCCGCCGAGCCGTTCGAAGGATTTTGATTCCAACACGCGCAATAGCTTAACCTGTGTGCCCGGTGGAAGTTCTCCAATTTCGTCTAAAAACAGGGTTCCCCCGTTCGCCCGTTCGAAATATCCAATGTGTCGCTGGCGCGCGTCCGTGAAGGCACCCCGTTCGTGGCCAAAGAGCTGGCTTTCAACCATTTCCGCAGGAAGCGCGGCACCGTTGATTGCCAAAAAGGGCCTGTTCGCGCGGGCGCTCAATCGATGAATTTCCTGGGCAAAAAGGTCCTTTCCAACGCCCGTTTCCCCAACTAGCAAAACCGCAGCGTTTGTCGCCGCCACCCGACGAACCAGATTTAGAGCTTTTTGCAGGGCAAGGGAGGCCCCGATGATGGCCGTTGGCGTTGCGTTAGTAGTGATGTCATGGGACGCTTTTTGCCGAAATACCTGATTCAGTGTTTCCCTAAGCGCCACCGGATTCAGGGGCTTTATTAGAAAATCCGCTGCACCGGCTTTCATGGCAGAAACAGCCGTGGGAACGTCCACACAGTCGGCAACGAATATGCAGGCGGGCGATGGCAAAAGTGTTTGGCAGAAGCGGAGCACATCCATTCCGGACCCGTCCCGCACTTGCCACTCGGAGAGGACAGCGGCAAATGGTTCTTTTGCCATCCGCAGTTTTTCAATGGCATCGGGAATGTCGCGAGCCCAGACGACTTCGCACGTGTTCCAGAGCTCGCGTTTTAGCTCGCTCCCTTCGTACTCATTCCCATCGACTATAAGCAGTTTCTTTTCCATTGCCACTTATTCCATTGAAGTCTACTATAATTATTAATAAGTATATTTATGCATGTTTAACGGCGATTGGCTGTCATTGTCAAGTTTGTGATTCACATCTTTGCAACAGGAGCATTCTAGGCCGTCCTGAAAGGTCGTGCATCCTCCCACGGACTACCAATCCGACTCGATCGGCCACGTGAATTAGGTGATCATGCTGGGTAACACCCGTTTCCAGGGCAAGCAATCCTTCCGCGGAAAGAAACGCTGGTGACTCGCGGACAATGGTTTCCAGGTGTTCCAGTCCTTCATTTGGGGCAACGAGTGCCCGGCGCGGCTCGTAAAGGCGCACTTCCGGAGATGCGCTTTCAAATTCTCCGGCACTCAGATAAGGGGGATTGCTCACGATGAGGTCCCACGTTCCTTCGACCGTTTGGAACCAATCGGATTGGCAAAAGGTTATACGTTTTTCCATGTGACAGCGTTTCGAATTGGCGCGGGCAAGTGATAGGGCATTAGCATCCAAGTCGGAGGCAGTTAGGGATGCCCGGGGAAAAATTTTCCCCAACGCGAAGATGATTGCCCCGGAACCCGTACCCAGATCGAGAATGGACTGGGGCGATGTGGCCGTTGCCGCATAGTAGTTTTCAATGGCAACGACGAGCTCCTCCGTTTCCGGGCGAGGGATGAGCGCCCGCGAATCGACCATTAGTTCCAAGTCGCCGAATGTGACCGTCCCCAGGATGTGCTGCAGTGGCTCCCGTCGGGCACGGCGATGAATGAACCCTTCGAATATCATTTGTTTCGCCGGCGTAACCTCCCGGTCATGGAGAAGATGCAATTCCATGCGTCCGCAGCCCAAGGCGCGGGCAAGGAGCCATTCACCGTCGCACCGGGCATCTTCAACGCCATTTTGACGCAGGACTTCCTCTGCCCAACGAAGAAGGGATACGATACGAAAAAACACGATACGGCGCTGGTTTCGTGCGTGTTTGCAGGGATTGCAACGGAGAAATGATCTCGCGTGCCGATATATCGATGGCAATGGTCATTCAAATCGCGCCATAGGATCGGAAGCGAGAAAATTATCCCCAACGATCCGCTTCAACCGAATTTTTCCGTCGAAGTAGAATAGCGTTGAATGGATTTTCCCAGGCCGTAGAAGTCGGACATGGCAAAGGTTGACATTGACATGGTTCGAAAGGTTTTGCAGCGTAACGAAATTGACTACGAAATAATTAGCCAGGTATTAGAAGATTTGGAATTGGAAGTGGGAGGTTCTGATGCGCCGGAGGCGGATGGAATGCTACCGCCGGTAAAAAAACAATTTGTTATTCTGATATCTGATCCCAATGGAAAGTTTACCGACGAGCTCTTTACCGGATGGGTGCTGCAAATTCCAAGCGATCAAAGCCCCCTCGAGGTGAATGCCAAACTCATTCGGGCTGCGTACGACTTCAACCAATCAAAAAAGGGCGCCCGGGAACCGGCTCAAACGATAACCGATGTGTGCGAAGTTGTTTCCGCCAAATTTTTAAAACCGCAACACGTATGGGTGAAAACAAAGGAGCCCGTCCTTGTCATTAGAACGGACAACAGAGTTCCGCTCATGGCGCCCCCGTCATCCAAGGAATCGGACCACTTTGATTTGCCACTTGCCGAAGCATAGCGTGGCAAACGCTGGCCCCATCCGCCACTATTCCTTATCTCTCCGGCTGCGGAGATAATTCGTGAACTTGGCTATTTTAGCCTTCCGCCGCTTTTTTTCCGACGGCTTTTCATAGCACTTTTTCATCTTCGCATCCTGTAAAACCGATTCCCGATCCAGTCGTTTCTTTAATCGGCGCAATGCTTTCTCGACATTTTCACCCTTGCGAAGGATAATCTCGATAGTAGGCACTCCTAACTCACCCCCTTCAAATACGCTGGTTAAACTGATGCGGAGTTAGTTCGCAATGCAAGACATTTCGCAGTTCGGGTGGCATGCAAAGGGATAAAGCTGCCGTCGCCGCTTGGATTTAACTTGCTAGCCACGGAAGAGCGGGCAGATAGTCGTGCCATGGCATCTCCAACGGATATCCGCAAGGGGCGGGTGATGATGTATCAGAATGTTCCCCATCTGGTCACCGACGTGCAGCACCGCACCCAAGGCCGTCAGGCGGGATTTGTCCAGGTCACCATGCGCAACTTGAACACTGGCGCGTCAACCAACACAAAGGTACGCACCACGGATTCGGTTGAATTTTGTTTCATGGAACGGAAGAAACTGGAGTTTTCTTACCAGGATGGCGACGGATTTCATTTTATTCACCCTGAAACTTTTGATGATACGTTACTTTCTCGTGACATGGTTGAAGACAAGGAAAGATTTTTAGTAGAGAATACCTCCTATGATATTATGTTCGTTAATGAAAAGCCCGTTGACTTGGATCTTCCGGCGGCCGTGGAAATGAAAGTAACCGAATCCGCCGAGGGAATTCGCGGGGATACGGCGTCCAACGTGCAAAAGCCAGCAAAACTCGAAACGGGTTTGACCGTGCAGGTTCCGCTTTTTGTAAAGTCCGGCGATCGGATCCGTGTGAGCACGGAAAACGCAACTTACCTTGGCAAAGCGTAAACTTTTTCACGGGCGTTCCCCACTTGTCACGTAGGCATTTTACGCTTTTTTCACCTAAAAAGGTTTTTCGTTGCAAATTTTCGTGCGCGGGTTTGACAAGTGGAAAATACACATTACCGTTAAGCAATTGGTTATGGGCGTGAGTGGGAAGATTTTGCAATCCGTGCGCGGGCGAGTGGGTCGCGCACTTGGGTTCCTCTCCCACGACATAGGCATAGATTTAGGTACGGCAAACACGCTCGTCTATGCAAAAGACCAGGGTGTCGTCCTTAATGAGCCCAGTGTGGTAGCCCTCTACAGTGAAAGCCGAAAGGTGCGTGCAGTCGGCATTGAGGCCAAGCGCATGTTGGGTCGCACCCCGGGGAACATCGTCGCCCTGCGCCCCATGAAAGATGGAGTTATTGCCGATTTTGACGTGACCGAGGCCATGCTCCGCTACTTCATTTCCAAGGCGTGTCGGCATACGCGCTTTGTAGCACCGCGTGTGGTTGTTGCCGTGCCGTCGGGGATCACAGAGGTGGAGCGGCGGGCGGTCAGAGAATCCGCCATAAACGCCGGAGCTCGCGAGGTCCTGTTGCTCCAGGAACCAGTTGCCGCCGCCATCGGAGTTGGGCTTCCTATCGAAGAACCCGCGGCCAACATGATCGTTGATATCGGAGGTGGCACCACGGAGGTTGCCATTATTTCCCTCAGCGGTGTTGTTTACGCGCGAAGCCTACGGGTCGGTGGTGACGAGATGGACAACGCTATCGTCAACCATCTCAAGCGCATGCATAATCTCCTCATCGGTGAACGTACGGCGGAAGATATCAAGATTCACATTGGTTCCGCGATGCCGCTCGACCAAGAAATGCTCCTCCCCGTAAAGGGCCGGGATACCATTTCCGGTCTGCCAAGGACCATCGAATTAACCTCAAATGAGGTGCGGGACGCCCTTGC
Source organism: Puniceicoccales bacterium (assembly GCA_031259325.1). GTDB lineage: Bacteria > Verrucomicrobiota > Verrucomicrobiia > Opitutales > JAIRLM01 > JAIRLM01. The sequence continues at coordinate 7,840 of JAIRLM010000001.1, read as the reverse complement.
AGATGCTTTAACCTCCATCGCTGACACCATACGAAACACACTCGAGCGGTGCCCGCCGGAGCTGTCTTCGGATTTGGTTGATCGCGGAATCGTTCTCGCCGGTGGGGGCTCATTGGTACGCAACTTGGACAAATTGCTGCGTGAACGCACGGGGTTGCCCGTTTTCGTTGCCGTCGATCCACTCATGGCCGTTGCCAATGGTACAGGGGCGGTTCTCCAGGACCTTTCCATGTGGCTCGAAGGCGAGGTCCCGCGTTGACGATCATTAAGGGACATCGAGTATTTGGCCAATGGTGAGTTGCGATGGCGAGGGTAGGGCCTGGCGATTGGCAACATAAATATCCTTCCAGCGGCCGGGGGTTCCGTAGACCTTTTGGCTGATGGATGAGAGCGTGTCGCCTTTGACGACGGTGTAATGGCGCATTCTAGGCAGTTCCTTCCGAGTGCCCACGGGTGGGTCTGGTGGTTTCTCCGCGTTTGCCGTCCTGGCAGAATTTGCCTCAGCCTGGAGGACAACCAATTGGCGGCGGAGGCGTGAATTTTCGTCCTGCAAGAGCTTGAGCGAACGTAGCAGCTCATTGGAATCGCCGCTGGCCATGTGCCGCAACGGGGGAATTTGCGAAAGATAAACCTTTTCCGCCGTGGTAATTCGCTGGCGTACAAGCGGTGACTGTCTGCCATTGGGCGCTTGCGCCAAATATTCCCGATAATGGAAGATGGCGGAAACGGGATCCTTGCGATGGTTGAGGTAAATTTCACCACTTTCCAGGTGCGCTTCCGCACATCGTTGGGGGTTTAGTCGAATAACTTTCTCGAAACAGCGTAATGCCGCCTCATTATTGCCCCGTTGGAGTTGCGCCTGCCCCTTTCGAAAAATCGGGTCATTGACCCTGTTGTCATCAACATTGGAGCAACCAGCCAGCAGTAAAATAATCGTGACAAAAAGGTGCACCGCAAAATTACGCAAATTCACGAATCGCCTGCCCATTGACCGCGTCACCTCAATCCCTTATCCTACCCCGGAGCCAAATGTCAATGAAATTTACTATTCATATCCATTAGGCATATTACTGGCATTGTTGCTGTAAATTAGGATATAGACCTGGCGCAAATCCTTTTTTCCACCCTTGCCGAATGCTCGCATGACCATTGACAATGGAGACGTTTTTTCCCTTCCATTGCAGCATGAATTGGCGGTGCTGCTGCACATTTTTACTGTTTCTTTGCGCGTGTGGTCGTGGACCTTCTGGCAGTTGTCCGTCAACCTTGCACATCGGAAATGGCGCCGAGCCACCGACGTTGGACCCGCATTTGACCTGTGAATTTTCAGGAATCTTTGTCCTCCGCGGGCTATTTGAGGGTCTGGTCACACTGGACGAGCAGACGTTGGAGGTGCGCGAGGGCGTGGCGGTTTCATGGGAAGTTTCCCCGGATGGAACGACCTATCGATTTGAATTGCGACCCAATGCCCTTTGGAGTGACGGGACTCCGGTGATTGCAGATCATTTTGTTGCCGGCGTGCGGCGCATTCTTAACCCGGCCCTTGCCTCTCCATGTGCCGATCTCATCTTTCCCGTCAAAAATGCCCGCGCCTTTTTCCAAGGGAAAGTTCCATGGGCAGACGTGGGCATTCGCGCCATCGACGATCGACATTTGGAAATTATTCTCGAACGGCCGACGCCCTACTTTCTCTCCCTGCTCGTGCATCCGGCATGGTCCCCTATTTTACCGGAAAATTTGCAGAAATTTGACGCCGGGAATCGTCGGGATACGTCCTGGGCGAGGCCGGGAAATTTGTGCGGCAACGGCCCCTATGTGCTGAAGGAATGGCACGTGGGCGACCGCATCGTCATTGAAAAAAATCCGAACCACCATGCCGCAAAATCAACCACCATTGCTCGGGTTGTTTTTTATCCCCTGGAAAAGGATACGGAATTGGCGGCGTTCCAATCGGGACAAATCGATATTAGCTCCTCCGTTCCCATGGAATTCATTGACGCCTGCCGTATTAAACATCCGGAGTGGTTGCAGGAAATCACCGGACTTAGGAGCTTTTATTATATCCTAAATTGCAAACATCCGCCGCTGGATGACCGCCGCGTGCGCCGGGCGTTGGCGCTGGCCATCGATCGCGAAATACTGTGCCAACTCATTCACTGCGATCCACGTTTTGCCGCAAAAAATCTCGTTCCGCCGGGAACGGGAGGGTATTTCTTCGAGGGGAAGTCCGTCGGGTACAATCCGACGAAGGCGAGGAGATTGCTGGCGGCCGCGGGGTATGAAAATGGCGAGGGTTTTCCGCCGATAACTCTCACGTTTAACACGTCGCCCATTGGCCGACTCATTGCCCAAGCGGTCCAGGAAATGTGGCGCAGGGAATTGGGCATTAAAATCGCATTGCGCAACGAAGAATGGAAGGCCTTCCTGCTCACGCGCCGTGCTGGGACCTACGACATTGGCCGTGGTGGCTGGGTTGGGGATTTCAATGACCCGGTGACTTTTTTGGAACTCTTCCAAAGCGATGCCACCAACAATTTCACCCGCTGGGAAAATGCCGCCTATGATAACTTGCTGGCCCGGGCGGCGACACCCGTTACTCAAAAGGAACGGTTCTCTATTTTGCATGAGGCGGAGGAAATTCTACTGAAAGATCTACCCATTTTGCCGCTTTATTTTGAGCCCTACCGCCGGCTCGTCGCCCCGCGCGTCGAAGGATGGATCCCAAATCTGCTCGACTACCATTTGTATCAAAACGTCCGGCTCTCCGAATAATTTTTGGACCACGTGCCACTATTAAATGTTCAGACCGCCGGTTGGTACGGTCGGATAACCGCGCGGCCCGTGGAAATCATCATCCGTCCCGTGGACATTGCCACCTAGCAGTTAAAACTTTGGCAAATCTATTTGCCGCGCGGCGACGAGCTTGTAGTTTAGCAGATGCTTGACACTGACATTTTCACTGAGCGAATTTCCGCCCCAGGAGCCACATCCAAGGGTGAGCGAAGGAGGCACGCAGGCGTTGTAGAGTCCAATGGCTCCCTGGGACGCGGGGGAGTTGACGAGCAGTCTACCAGCTGGCATTTCCAGCGCAAAGTGGTCAATTTTTTCCCGGCTCTTCAGATTTACGTGGAGCACCGCCGTGTGTCCCAGGCCTCCGATGGTGATAAGCTTAAGTGCGGTTTCCACGGCCTTGGGGAAGTCACTTGCCCGGTAAAGTGCCAAAATGGGCGATAATTTTTCATGGGCAAAGGGATTACATGCCTCGTAGGACTTTTCCTCACTTACCAGCGCGGAGGTGTTTTGCGGAACGTCAACTCCAGCCATTTTTGCAATTTTGTGAGCGGACTGGCCGACGATTTCCGCATTTAAACCTTTTTCCGTGAGAATGATTTTACCCACCTTCGTGGATTCGGCCTGGGATAAAATATATGCCCGGTTGTTGACCAATTCCTTTTTGACCGCGTCATAGACGGCATTGTGGGCCACAATGGCCTGTTCCGAGGCGCAAATCACACCATTGTCAAAGGTTTTGCTTTTGATGACACATCTAACCGCCTCCGCCACATTCGCGCTTTCGTCGATGACCGCCGGGGTGTTTCCCGCGCCGACACCGAGTGCCGGCTTTCCGCTCGAATAGGCTGCTTTCACCATGCCCGGCCCACCGGTGGCTATCACCAAATCGACCAGCGGATGCTTCATAAGCCCATCCGTCAATTCCAAGCTTGGTTCCGCAATCCACCCGACGATATCATGCGGCGCCCCGGCTTTAACCGCCGCCTCTGCAACGATCCGCGCGGCCTCAACGGTGCATTTTTTTGCCCGTGGATGCGGGGAAAAGACGATGCCATTGCGGGTCTTCAATGCCATTAACGCTTTGAAAATCGCCGTTGAAGTTGGATTCGTCGTGGGAATAACCCCTGCTACCACGCCGAGCGGACAGGCGATCGTCATGGTGCGTTTTTGAGCATTTTTTGCAACAATCCCGCAGGTGCGATCCCGCCTATGACGTTTATAAAAAAACACGGAGGCGAAGTGATTCTTAACAAATTTATCGCTCACAATTCCCATGCCCGTTTCGTCAACGGCCATCTTTGCCAGCCGCTCACTTGCTTTTTCTGCCGCCTGCGCCGCCGCCTTGAAAATTGCATCAACTTCCTTTTGTTGAAATGATGCGTACCGGCGCTGCGCCGCTTTTGTCTTATTTAACAGAGCATCGAGCTCATGTGCCGCCGTTTTCGCACAACAAGTATTACACATTTCTCCCCCCACTTAAGACAGTTTATAATATACTTACGCACAATCAAGAAATAAAATAAACAATAATCACATTTTTTTCAAAATTTCATTTTCTACCTAATGTGACGACATTTGCAACGACCTCCTAGGAAAAAATCTCGGAGATGGGCCGCTGTTTCACATCCGGTCATAAAATTTCTCCGAAAATGAGTGACGAAAACCGAAAAATAGTTAAAACGAAGCGCAGCAAGTTCATATGGAAAACCAAGGGCGGATTCAACAGATTATGGGTGGTGTCGTGGACGTCGCCTTTGAGGGAGGGCGAGTGCCGGCCGTCTACGATGCATTGGAAGTTGTTCCCGAGGCAGGGACAAGTCCGATCGTCCTTGAAGTGCAACAGCAATTGGAGGACGGCGTCGTGCGTGCCGTTGCCATGGCTCCCACGGACGGACTACGCAGGGGAATGACGGTGCATAACACCAGGGGTCCCATTCGAATGCCAGTCGGAAACGGGACCCTGGGCCGCATTCTTAACGTCCTCGGACAACCAATCGACGGGCGCGGGCCGGTACAGGCGGATACATACTTGCCCATCCATCGGGCGGCGCCGTCCCTGGCCGAGCAGGACACGGAAACGAAAATTCTCGAAACGGGAATCAAAGCCATTGACCTCATTTGTCCCTTCACCCGCGGGGGCAAGGCCGGGGCCTTCGGAGGCGCCGGAGTCGGTAAAACCGTCGTCATCATGGAGCTGATCCATAACATCGCCCAAAAATACGGCGGATTTTCCATCTTCACCGGTGTGGGTGAGCGATCCCGGGAGGGAAATGATCTCTACCATGAAATGATTTCTTCCGGTGTCATAGACATGGAACATCCGGAAAATTCGCGGGTGGCGCTAATTTTTGGCCAGATGAATGAGCCGCCCGGCGTGCGCATGCGTGTGGCATTGAGTGGCTTGACCGCTGCGGAATATTTTCGCGACGAAAAACACTTGGACGTGCTGCTGTTCATCGACAACGTGTTCCGTTTTTCCCAGGCTGGGTCTGAGGTTTCAGCCCTTTTGGGCCGGTCTCCCTCCGCGGTCGGATACCAACCCACGCTCAATTATGAAATGGGTGGACTTCAGGAGCGAATTACGTCGACGCGTAATGGGTCCATTACTTCCTTTGAAGCGGTCTATGTGCCCGCCGATGACCTCACGGACCCGGCGCCCGCGGCCGTATTCGAGCATCTGGACTCGACAATCGTATTGGACCGAAAAATTGCGGCCATCGCCATTTTCCCAGCCGTGGATCCGTTGGCATCCACGTCAAAGGCGCTTTTGCCAGATGTGGTCGGCCGGGAGCACTTTGAGGTCGCCAAGCTCGTTCAAAGCACCCTGCAACACTACAAGGATTTGCAGGATATCATCGCCATTTTGGGCATGGATGAACTTTCAGAGGAGGATAAACTCGTCGTCGCCCGCGCCCGCAAGGTGCAAAAGTTTCTTTCGCAGCCGTTCCACACGACGGAGGTCTTCACGGGTTTGCCTGGGAAGTATGTTTCCCGCGAGGAAACCATTAAGGGGTTTTCGACCATTCTCAATGGCGAAATGGACCACATCAGCGAAAATGATTTCTACATGAAGGGTAATATCGAGGATGTCATTGCCGCGCATAAAGGTGCGAAAAAATAGGAGGCTGCATGGTGCTTTGCTTGGAAATTTCAACCCCCGAGGGCGTGGTGCTTGAGGCGGAAGGGGAAACGGTGAGCGTTCCGACGGCGCGCGGGGAATTGACAATTTTGCCCGGACACCAGCCATTGGCCGCATTGGTTGAGCCGGGCATTTTGCACTATGGAATGGGCGGCGGCGAAAATTCATTGGCCGTCGACGGCGGATTTCTTCTCATCCAGGGGGATCGGATCTATGTTATGGTAGATCAGGCAGTTAACGTGATCCAAATTGACCCATCTGAAGCGGAAACGGCGCGGCAAAGGGCGGAGCATGCCTTGGAAGAGGCAAAGAAGAACCAAGCGGACCGGGGGGAAATCGCTCGCCTGGAAGCCAAAATTCGTTACCAAATTGTAAAATCCAGCGCAAAACGGTGATCGCGCCCCGCAATCAGTCCGTGGCATGCCATATTTGGTGCACACCGGCGTCTGCTGGAACGCACAGATCCCAATGGCTTCCATCTGTCGCGTTCGTGCCGTTATTCCAAAAAACAATTGCAACATCGCGTATGTCATGAAGGTTTGGATTTTCTATTAAGCTTCCGTCTGGACCAAAGGCAATCACATTCATTGCTCCTTGATTGACCACATATACTGGACATTCGAAACATATTGCTATCAATATGATGTCTGGAATTTCACCCCATTGACCGATCTGGGCCGTGTAATTTCTCCGGTACTCCTCTATGCTGCCGGCGGTAGGACGTGGAGAAAGGCCACGGGTTAGACGTCGTCGATTGCCGCTTTCGATATCGCCCTGGATTGCGGCTAAAGAAGTTGTGAGGGACGCGGGTAGAGGATTAGGCAATTCAAATTTTGCCAACAGCTCCCGCAGATAATGTTGGGCCAGCAATTGCGTTTGATGCCATAATTCGCGGATTAAACGTTCTGCGGTGATATCCGTTACCGCCAGCTGTGTGCTATTTCCCTGTTGTTCAGTTTTACACGCGGCCAGTGTGTCCGGTTCGAATCCAAGCGCCCTTTGTATCTCTTCCTCTGCGGCCGCGGCACGCCGTATCAAACGGGTATCCACAAACGTTCTTTGCAAACGTGATTCAAGATTGGCAGCAAGTTGCACGATGTTTTGCGCACGATTCGTCGTGCCAGTAATTGCCAATTCCCACATTATTTCTAAAATTGCGCACAATTCTCCCGTTATGTTACGGGACCTGGTGCCATATAACGTCAGCGCTATTGCTAGTGCGTTAAAGAGGCAATTATTATCACACCTTGCATGAATTCGCACATATCCATTAGGTGCCGAATTGTGATTTGCGCCAAAGGCTTGTATCAGCCCGTGGTCAGATGGTGATACAACTTGTGGCAATTGGACTTGAGAAGCCGTTGGAAGCGGATCGGATTTGCCGGAAGTAACGGGTTGTTGCCCTCCTGGGTGAACAAGATTGATGAGATATTTGTGCAATTCGCTACCCGTCATTCCGTCAATGATTTTAGTGACTACTTCGCTCCGCGTATCACTTGAGATGACAAAAGCCACACTCTCCAATACTTTGTCCAGCGAATCGCCTATCACTTTCTCTGGATTTTCCTCACCGGAAGTAACGGTTATCTTCTCATTTAATTTGTTTAAATCAAAATATGCCATAATACAAGGTGGCAATTGAGTCCACTGGCTTGTGAACGTATCCACATCTTTAAGTGTCCATGCATACTCAAAGATGCTATCCACAATAATGTTTATGAGTTTTTCATCCAATAGCGATTTAAAAATTTCGTGCAACTTAATACTAATTTGGGCTAAAGTAAGTTTCGAAGCTTCACCCGATTCGATGATAACAAGATCATTGTCGTTGATTTTAAATAATTCTGCAATTTCATCACAGGGTCCTCTCCTCTGAGCAGTGGGTGCTTGACGGGATTGAGGCTGAGG
>JAIRLM010000044.1 GCA_031259325.1 Puniceicoccales bacterium | reverse complement strand
GGGTCGGCTCCGGCAATTTGGCCGCTTCTGGAGTAAAAGATTCCTGCTCTTCACCGTCCTCCGCTTCCTTCTCCGGAGTGTTATCTTTGGACTTTGAATTCATGTTCGATGCCTTTGTTTGTGCCCATTGAAAAGTACTATGCAGCCGGCTTCCTGATGCCGGTGATTGTAAGCTTGCCGCTATCCCCAATACAGGCAAGCATGTAGGGGTTTAGTCCCAGGAGTTGCATTTGTTTTGCCTCAATGGAGGCCGTGTTATCTAGGAAAATTACATCACCCAAACGCAAGGAAGCAAGATCTTCCTTGGAGATGTTAGTTTCTGCCACCCGATTTTCGCATCGGAACGATATGGGAAACGTGTGCGGAACGGCCAGCGGAACCTGTTGGATGGATTTTCCAAATTCCTCAGCCAGCGGCAGGTCCATGGCTACCCTGGCGGAAAGCAACAAGCCCGCCTCTTTCCCTTCGTGGGGATTGCCGTCGTACACCCGCGCGGAAAATGAAAATTGGGATGAACCTTGTGGTATTTCCGCCAGCCGCATGCTCACTTTTGTAGCTAGTAGTGTCGATAATCGGTCCAATAATGGTGAAAGCAGAGAATTGAGCAGCATCTCTTGCACCGGTGCTGGATAGGAATCGATGGAAAATTTGGAAAGCTCCGGCGAAAAAATTGCCAGGTCTTCCGGGCTGTCCAGGAAGATTTGTGCATTTCCCTTATCGCAGGAAATGGCGACGTGGGTCCGGTCATTACTGTTTCCCTGCGAATCCTGAATCAGAGCGATGAAAAATTTTTTGTCTCCTACTTGAAAACTAAGAACACGGGCAGTATGAAAAAATAGATTTTCCAGCGCGATTGTCTGCCGATTGGCAACCTTTCCAATTAGCACGTCCAGCGCAACCGGCGTTCCACGATGGCCATATTTGCAATCCAATTCCGTCCGTTCCGCGTCGGATAGCAACCTCAGTTGTTGCTGTGGTTCAGTGTCCGGAATTGTTTGTGGAAGTTCCGTTTCCGTCTCCTCAAGGGCTAAAGTTGCCCGACCGGAGGCAATCCTATCCAATTCATTGCCCACCGTGGGCGATTGCACCTCGTCCACGATCGGTTCCAGGCCCATTGGTTCATCGGCTGCTGCGGCTAATTTGGTCTTTCGTGACGTTAATTTCCTTTTCAAGGACGGACCAGAACCATCATCCGCTTTGCATCTTGTGCTTTTCCTTTTAAGGGTGGTGATCTCCTCGCCCGCCCCGTCAATTACTTCCATTTCGTCGCCCTGCTGACCTCTCCTAGCCAAAACAAACCCCTCAGCTGCATTAAGAAGTGAAAGTTACGACCGATCAACGATAAAGTTTCGCTCAGGCATGCCCGGCCGTACTTTTTCGCCCAACACGCCCGTAACGTCGAACACGACGTCCCCGTGAATCCGTTTCTTCATCGTCATCATCCTCGTTGTTTCCGTTTCCAAAGCCACCCTTGGACCGGCCATGGTTCGTGTCGCCATCCTCCCGCAACTGTTGCGATGTGGTGATTTTTACCTCCTTGATGTCTGTCTTTGACATAATCGCCTCGCACAGAGTGCCTTGGTTAAGCTTGACGATTGTCGCCATTTCAGAGGTCAACGACGAAAATGAAACCTGTAGTACGCCACCATCGCGAAAAATGGACACATCCGCGCCGTCCAATAGGCAATCCTTGAGACTGACGGTAATTTCTTGTTTCTCATTGAGCGCCGCCTCATGGACGAGTAGCACGTCGACGATTTTCTGTGCCAATTGGCGCACCTCCCGGACCGGTAAGGGAAAGATGATGGGATTTATTTGCGCCGCATTTGTTTCAACGAGCGGAATCCCACTTTCTGAAATGGCATTTACACCCACATCGTCCTTGTCATCCCAAGCCGATTTCTCCGACGTCTTTTTGCGACCAATACCTTCCGCTATCGAAAAGGGATCCTCGGCGCCTTCCGTTACTAATCCCGCTGTCGCAGATTTTTTATTACAAAATGTCGCCGCTAGCTTATTTAGTGCGGATCGTTCCCCGTCCCTTGCTAAGGCGTCTCTGAAGCGCGTCAAATCCTGGTCGGATACGGATCCCTGCGCAAACGAATTGCCCGTTTCAAGTCGCTGCTCCACCCCCATGTCCCGATTCGTTTGTTGTGTTTCCACCTGTCTTACATACTCTTGCATTTTGTCCTCCTAAAAAGCTACTAACTCTTCCACCGGTTCCTCCGACGGGTCTTTTTGACCACCGATACGCACCGACTCTTCTAATTCCTTATCGCTATTAAATTCCTCTAAGATACGTTGCTCAGCAATCCAATCGACTTTATGGGCTTCTAGTTTTTCCAAATTGCGATAGGCCCGCTGCACCTCATCCTGTTTTTGTTTTACCAAATCCTCTGCCTTTCGCACGTCTTCCTTGGCGTCTTCCACACGCTTGACGTAATCCGCGGTCTTGGCGCGCATGATCTTAATATTTGCCGACAACTCGTCAACCGCCCCCTTTCGCACCTCCCTTTTCAAAATTGCGTCATATTGGCGATCGATCTCATCTTCGACCCACTTTTCGTATTCCTCCAACTCCTTTTGTCTCTGCTCCACAACCTTCTTTGCCTCTACAACCTGCTCCTTGGCCTTGATGAGCTCCCGCTCCGCACGATCCTTGCGCAATTCACGCACGCGCATCAGATCTGACAGAATATATTTCATGGGAATGAGCCAGACAACTAGAATTTCTCACAGACCCACACATTGGCGTAATTTTTGCAATGTTTCGTCAAAGGTGTCCTTTTCATGCAGCCCCTGGCGCAGGAATCCATTGATTTCGTTGATTCGGTCAATGGCCTCATCCGTCTCCTTGTCATTGCCCCGCTTGTACTCGCCAATGCGCAGGAGCAGCTCCACCTCTCCGTATTTGGATAAAAGCGTGCGCAGTTTACCCGCCGCCTGCCGGTGTTCCTTGGACGTGATGGCGTTCATGACGCGGCTTACGCTGGCGAGCACGTCTATGGCCGGGTAGTGGTTAGCGGCGCCCAATTTTCGTGAGAGAACGATGTGCCCGTCGAGAATGGATCGGGTTTCATCGGCCACGGGCTCCGTCATATCATCACCTTCCACGAGAACCGTATAAAGTGCCGTGATGGAGCCCCGTTCCGATTGTCCTGCCCGTTCCATAAGTTTGGGCAGTGTGGCAAAAACAGACGGGGGAAATCCGCGCCGGGTTGGAGGTTCGCCGGCAGCAAGTCCGATCTCGCGGAGGGCGCGGGCAAAACGTGTGACCGAATCCATGAGCAGGAGGACTTTTTTCCCCTGGTCGCGGAAATATTCGGCAATCGCCGTTGCCACGTAACTGGCCTTTAAGCGCTCCATGGGTGTGCGATCGGACGTGGAAATAACCAAAACCGACCGGCGCATGCCTTCTTCGCCCAAGTCCTTTTCAATGAACTCTCTCACCTCTCGGCCACGTTCCCCTACTAGCGCGAGTACATTAACATCCGCCGTGGTGCCCCGGATAATTTGCCCAAGAATTGTACTTTTTCCACCACCGGCGGCGGCGAAGATTCCCATACGCTGCCCTTCGCCGCAGGTGAGTAAACCATCCAAGGCGCGCACGCCAAGGGGTAGAGGTTTGTCGATGGGTGCACGTGTCAATGGATTTGGTGGACCGGCGTAAACGGGATAATATTTTTTTACCTTCAGCGGTCCCTTTGTTGCCGTATCGATCGGATTTCCCAGGCCATCCAACGTGCGGCCGATTAATTCCTCCCCAACCGGAGCCATATGCACCTGCCCCGTTGGAATAACCTCCGTTGCTGGAGAAATGCCCGCGAGTTCGCCAAGCGGCGTCAGCAGCGCCGCCTGCTTTGCGAAGCCCACCACTTCCGCCATGAGTTCGCCAGTTTCCCAGGGGGTCGCCAGCCGGCACAGTTCGCCGATTTTAACCCCGGGAACAGAAGCCTTGATGATGGTTCCCACCACCTGCAGCACCCGTCCCTTGACCTCGACGAGACTCGCATCGCGAATTTCTTCTCCTATTGCCTCCTCAATGAGACTAAACGGCTGCCGACCCATTGCCGCATCCTAAAAATGCGAGACCCCCTTGGCAAGTTACTTTTTGCCAATGCCTCGGGCGCCTGGGTAAACGGGAACAAACTCACGGAGTGCCTAGCGAGCCTTCGCAACCGGAAGTTGCCGTTCGCGGACTTTCATCGCCTCTTTGCCCACGCGTTTGCGCAGAAAATATAGCTTTGCCCGCATGGTCACGCTCGTACGATCGATTTCAATTTTTTCGATGTATGGGGAGTGAATGGGAAAAACCTTTTCCACGCCTATACCAAAGGATATGCGCCGCACGGTAAACATCTCCGTGGCACCCGTACCCTTCCGCGCAATTACAATTCCGGAAAAAATCTGGATACGTTCCTTCTCACCTTCTTTGATGCGCACGTGCACCTTCACGCCGTCTCCGACCTTAAATCCATAAATTCTCTCACCTCGAATGGAATCCTGTGTAATTTTTCTGATCTTTTCGTTCACCGCCCGTCCCCCTATTTGTTAAACTTAATTGTTTTTGAATAGGCCCAAGGGCCACGTCAATTCATTTTCCCAAACAGGCGAGTTGACATGGCTTTCGAGGCTAGTAGCGGATCACCCAGCTGTGGGCAATAAGGTCGTGCAAGCAGCGCCGATCCCGGCGGAAAAGCCCGATCAAAAAATTAACAAACAAAAACGGGAAAAAGAGCGTCAGGCACGTCGTTGAAATGGCCGATCTCATGCACGTGCGGAAAATGCTAATGGGTTCCGCGGATTGGACGTTCACAATGCGCAGGCGAAAAACCCGCTTTCCTAGGGATGAGCCACCGGCCAGGGTTTCGGAGAGAAAAAAATAAAGAAAAATTGTCGACATGATTACCCACTGAAAGGCACCGATCAGTTTGAATAACGCAATACGTTGGCCTTCCGATAAATTGACCAGCACCTCCGCCGACAACCGAAACCCAGAAACTTGCGCCGACCGTAATACCTGCAAACCAGCCCCGTGGTAGCGCGGCAAGATCCAGAGCTTCAGCAGCACCATGGCGCACATAACGGCCAGCGTTACATCCAACAGGTAAGCAATGACGCGGGCAAAAGTTCTCCTCCGACTTTCGATTTTCATCCGCCGCCAAGGGTATGTAAACCATCATGGCTGTAAAGTAGGATTCGCAACGAGTTACCTTTGGCTCAAATTGAAGGTTGTAGGAATTGGCAGCACGCCTAATGCAAAAGCCAATTATAGGTTTGCATCTTTTTCGAAAATATTTTTATTTATTTGGCGTGCAAAGCGCGATTTTTCCAACGGGAAATGTTGCAAATACGAAAACAGTTTCCTCTGAAATTTTTACCATTTTAAGGCTCATAGCCCGGATCGTCACTTGGCCTATGTGTTGTTTGGCTGTTGGCGTATTGAAGACAACATATACCATAATAAAAGCAAGTGCCATTGAAAGATGTATCACTTCGATGTTGTGTTGGATGTTCCTTGGTCCTGCTCCAAGTGTCGGTCTGTGCCAAATAAATAATTCCGTGCCAGGGAAAGATGTGGTTGAGGTTGATGATCCGCAGCCACCACCTGCGAAAACTCTAACGCCGGCACAGCTGGCGAGGACAGTGAGAACACTCATTGGATACACGGAAGGTGCTTTGCCACCGATGAGTGCGGAGCCATTTTTCCAAGGTCAACGTAATAATTGTACGGCGATTTCTCTTTTGACGGTTTTACAATGGTCGCATCGGGAAAATTATTTGGCATTATTGCAACAATTATGTGATAGGGGTGCGTTGCATTTTTGTGTAGATGGGCACGAAGTAAATGCCCCGGTTAATTTGACTGGCAATTTTGCGGCAGGTTCCACGGACCGGAGTCCACATGAATTGTTGGCGGCGACCATTATGCAAGCCTCACAGCCCGCATTAACGGAAATGATTCAAGCCGATTTGGCCGAATTTTCCCGACAAGGCGGCGTGCATCTGTCTGAAAATTTTCAAGAGATCTTCCACCCGGAATTGCAATGGAATCAGAACCTTGGCATATTCAAAATTAGACGAGAAATTATCGACAAACAATTGCGCGATTTGGGATTAAGTAAACG
>JAIRLM010000038.1 GCA_031259325.1 Puniceicoccales bacterium | reverse complement strand
AAAACGGAGGAGGAACTCATCGATGATGCCGAAATGATGGTTGTTACGGTTCTGGATGAGGGTGATTGGCTGGCCTTACGCGAATTGGAGCGCAAGGCATTGGACCCTGATTATCAGATAAATAGAAACATTTTGGAATACCGCCAGTTTTTGCGCGACTTCGATAAAAGACCCAATTGGTGGAAAGAGAAAATCCCAACATTAAAGGAGTGGAAAGATGCCAATTAAAAAGGTTAAGGGCGGCTACAAATGGGGAAGCCGCGGGAAGGTTTACAAGACAAAGGCTGGCGCGGCCAAACAGGCGCGGGCCGCCTATGCCAACGGCTACCGAGAAAAAGGAGGAAAGCCAAAATGATGCCATGAATTTTCGCCGTCTTGGCCACCAATTTAGTAGATTCCAAAAATAATTAATTCAAGTACAAACATCGACCACCGCATAGCTTCAACATCGTGATTTTTGACTTTTTTCGTCCTGGTAACAAAAAAGCTTGTTCCTCCGGAGCGAGCCTAATAAACTTAATTCTATTGTGTTTGGTCCTGTCGCACCCCATCCGCAGCCTTTTGGCAACCTTCAAGGTCCCGTTATCAACACGGTTAATAGCAGGGTTGCCGTTGAGTCAATCGCCTCAGCTTGTCGTAGAAAAGCAGTGTCTGGGATTGCTATTTTGAAGCTATTATTTTCAAGGACGCAATCCCTGATCACAAATGAAACAAAGGCAACTTTCGAGGAGGCAAATCTGTCCGATCTCCTAACGATCATGGAGCAAGATGCTAACCAGGAAATACTTATTGAAATACGTGAATTAATTAGCAGCGATGCGGACTTTCAGCATGAGCTCGTCCTTCGCCATGGACTCGGGCGTTGTCTTTTGGCCTCCGATATTCAATTGCCAATTTTGGGAGGCAATCTTCAAGATTTTGTGCGGCCACCGTATGGAGAACTTTTTCCATCATTTATTAAATTTATCACCGAGACCCAGCCTGTACATGGTGCGTGCGATGCTTATCTAGATTCGAATGGGAATGTTGACACTTTAGAAATTGGCGCCGATATATTTAGATTATTACTTTCAGATGATTTCAAAGAAGACATATGCGCGCAAAAGCGATTTAATAGTTTGCTTAAACTCTTTACAAATACTGATAGAATTTTAGATTCACTAAACGGCATTACCCAATTGTCGGTAAATAGAAATTTTATACAAAACGTTTTTGGAAGCCCTGTGGTTGACACCAGAACATTGCGCATGACTGCCCTGAAGGCGGTCTTCGATGTTTCCGCCAGACAAGAGGACGGTGTCGGATCGTGTTTCGCATCAGCATGTATCATCAAAGTTCAAAGTGATCATCCCGGTAAAATGATGGAAAAAATTGTGGAAATGTTCACAAATAACGCGGTACGGCTACAGATTAACCGTGCGGCCTTTATACCAATCGGCGTCACAACATTCGGAGATATGGCAAAGCCCCCAGAATTTAAAATTCATAATATGTTAACGCATCTTGTTGCCGACGGCGCAGTTTTATTTGGTAGATTCCAGCAATACATTGTACCGTTTGTTGAAATCATAAGCGATCTTCAAAATATGGCCAGGCAGTTATTAGGAATATCATCAAATGTTGGTGATGATCTTTCAAAAGCGTTCATTAATCAAATTGCGCTAAAATTTAATCAAATTGCGTGTGATGCAAATCCAAACGGTGGATTTATAGGGCTCAAATATTCTACAATATGCGAAAAATCAGCATGGAGAAAAAACACGATAAAAAATATGATAAACGGCCGGGACGAATCGCGCGGCGTTTATCTACCATACTATAGAAATCAGAAAGGGAGATTGGTGGCGCTTACGCGAAATAAATATATGCACATTTTGAATGAGGCCATAAATATAGCTAAAAAATTATCACAGCCACTCAAGGAGGACGTTATCGCTAAAATATCTATTCCGGGAAATGTTCGTGAAATTGATACATATGAAGGGGGTGCCGAAGGTGATGCTATGGCATTCTTTTATTTTAGTGCCCAAAGAAATGAAAAACAAGAAGAAATTATTAACGATACAGGATGCAGTCCTGCCAGAGGCAGAAGGAATGATTTTTGTTTTAATCGTCCAGAGTTGATTTTTAAAAAGTGGTTCGAAGCCGCGCAGGGGAAATTTTTAGCGCTTGGGAAATTAACCAAAATCGCTGCTTCTGGGGGAGGCCATGCTTACAATATCGATTTTTCACTTCACAGAGAACTTATTGATCATATGGTCGAAGGACCTTTTGGTGCTGAGAATTGTTTGCAATTTCTTAGAAACCATCCGAGAACGGTCCTTCCTTTCATTGATGCGAATTGGACTGGAAAAACGCCTACGGACACCTATGAAATCGGGATCGTGTACGACGACCGTCAGACTCCAGGGAAATTTGTATTTTGCGGTCGCAATAGAGACGGTGGGCGTGGACGATGGAAGCCTCGCAGTGAAAAGGAGTCAGAATTTTTATACAAAAATCTTGCCATGCTCATAACGAATCCATAATTCACAATAGAAACAAAGGGGGATGAACGCGAAAACAATCAGTGAGGTTGCAAAGATTGGTCCTTATTTTATTGAGACGAAGGACCCGACGGACGTATCAGAATTTGTCTGGTTAAGAAAAGATGGTTCGTCGAAAATAGAAGGGCCATTTGATATGGAAACCATAACGGTGCGCCTTCCAGAATTGTCGAATGAGGAGAATATTTGTAGCTATGCGGCGGTTATGCTGTATCTCGGATACGGGCATCGATTCATGCCCTTATTTGATTTTGAATCCATCAAAAAGTTTTATTCGGAGCGAATTGGGAATACAGACTACTATGATATATCTCATATGTTGCCGCCGTACGTGGAGCGCGGGAAGGTTGTTTTCGTTGTGGGGACAATGTTGGCGGGAATATCCGGATGTTTGCACCTCATTAAGGGGCCGTTTCCGTTTAGGCATGGCGAGTTTTTCGAAACGCTACCATTTCCAGTGAGTAGCGGGTATAGCCAACAAGATCCTTCCCATGGGATAGAGCCCGAGCGCGCGCGGCCAAGGTATCAAAAACATAAGGGCTGTCTTTTGCTTTAGTTGTGTACATGGACAGTTTTACACTGCGGGCGAGGCCTTTTGCAGCCGGGCTGCGGCAATTTACTTCATTTCTCAAAAAGTCGAGCCAGGCGGTTCAACTCCTGCCGGGCTTCCTCCGGGTTTGTTCGCTCTTTTGCGTAAGCCCTTTCGTACATGGCAATTCGGTCCTTGTTGGACAAATCGTCAGCTTTTTCCTTCGCTGGTGCGTAAGCGGAAAACTGTCCCGCTTTCACTCGTTCCGCGGACTTGAGCACCTTGGACATAAGTCTCACGCCATCGGCGGTTTGCGTTACGGCCTCCAGCGTTGCCAGGTCTTCAGGCGTCCAATCCGATTGCTCTTTCATGGCCGCGCTGAATTGGCGCAATTCATCGATCAACTTCCCGCCATCCTTCCCAAGCTTTTCCATCTCCTTTTGGTAGAACTCCTTAGGATCTTCCCGTTGGTAAAGGTCGCCCATGCTTTTTAGCAGGTCCTTGGCCGCTTTTTT
>JAIRLM010000006.1 GCA_031259325.1 Puniceicoccales bacterium | reverse complement strand
TGTGCCAATCGCATCAACTTCCGTATCGACCATGACCAACCTTTTCTATTAAGAAACGCTATTTTGCACAATTTTGCAATAAAAATTCGGAAAAATCGCGCTCAAAAGCTATGTCGCTGACAGGCAACAATTTATCTACGCCGGCGCTTCGGCATCGACGATTTCCGCCGCGGGAGTCGTGCCGTAAAAGCGATCGAACAGGTATTCAAACAGCCAACCCAACGAATAAAGCAAAGCCCCAACGCCAAGTCCAATGACAAGGTATAACGGAGACACGCCAAACGTGTGCGGACTCAACGAGAAATTCCGCAGCCACAAAAACGCATCAACCAGAGCAATCACAACAGCCGAACGATATGCGCCATCAGCCATGTTCTTCAAGAGCCGGCCCAACCTCCCAGCAAGGCCGTAGCGATCGATGGTGTAGGTGGCCTGTTCATAGACCCCGGTATTCGCATTGCGGATGCCAACTGAAACTCGAACCCCGTTGGCGTCCCTTGTAATCCACGGCGCAGTGCAGACAGACTGCAATACCCCGGCCGTCGACAGATCGGACCACACATAATACACATTATGCTCCTCAGAATAAACTACAGCATCCCGCGCGGCACCATCAAAAAATTGATCAATGTCCACCGCGCCCCCTTCGCGAGACCTCACACGCTCCCACGCATCACCCCCACTGCGGAAGCGAAAAAGACCAAGTCCTGAAATATTCTTTGAACTGACTGCTCCCACTGGTCTCCAGCCTCCACATTCGCTAACCGGCTAAAATTAACTCACTCTAAACACCATAAATTCTTCACCGTATTCATCCCTAGGCTCTAACTTATACTTTCTCACTACGTCCGGAGCATTTAAAAACGTGCAGGAAAAGGACACCACCGCCTGCAACACGCCATTACTCCACACACGATTCGGACTGTTGGTAACGAGATTCAGGAACCTCTTTTCGGAATTTATGTCTTGGAGACAAAAACTCCGTGATACCGCATTATAAGCACACAAAACGCCTGCATCCGTCACCGCATTGGCGCTACGATTCACCACGAGACCTTTTGGACTCACGGGCCACGGATCCTCCATGTACAATACAAGCGTCCCTGTCCCAGGCACATAAATCCGCCCATTACTCACACCGTGATTATCGGCATAAAAAACCTGTGCGCCTAAAGCTTTCGCACAATCTTAGAGAATTCATAACATTGTCATTGTAGCCGTTGCCGTACGTAAAATTTTTTAGAATCTGGAATTAATTTTGTGTCATCGGGCATAAAATTATTTACACAACTTGCTGACTCGCAATGATTTAGCCATGTCCGCGGGCACAGCATATTTTACGGGAAAAATTTCTATGGTTGAGGCTAAGCAGCTTCCAAATGGGATGAATTTGGTTCGAATTAATTTGGAGATGTCCATCGAGGGGTTCGAGGAGGCACCTCCGACGACCGAAATCATACAACTGTCGGTTTTTGGGAAAAAGGCGGTGATTTTGAAACGCAAGTTGGAGGAGGGGGACAATTATGCCATGGTCACCGCCGATGTGCGCTGCCGCCCCTTTAAAAACAAAGACGGCGTAATCAAAGCATTCCCGAGCTTTAACGTGCGGAATATCGTCACCGAGCGACGCAGCGAAGCCAAAGCGCATGACCCCGATGGGTTTGACGACGGCGCGGACCAAGTGCCTTTTTAGAGAAAAATTTACGCTACGCGAATTGCGCCCGCCGATTTAATGGGAGAATTTTGCAATACTCATTTTTCCCAAAATGGCCGCGTGTGCCTCTCAAATTCATGCGGCGAAACACATTGATTCCGCATTCCCAGCGGCTTTCCTGCCGAATGTGCCCCTGAAAGTCACACGGTTGGACACATTTTGGAATCTGCGCGGGGGAATTTTGGGGATTTTCGTACCCCCAAAATTATTTCGTTGCTGGAGCGGGCTGAGGGATAATTTCGTAGTTCGTCATAAAAAAATCATCCCCAAAATTCCCCGAAAATGGGCAAAAGGGATTTTGACGAGACGTTTCGGCGTCTGGGCGGCGTCTAGGATTTTTGAGATTTTTTACGTTGCCCTGGAAGCCGCTCCAGCACTGGTAGGCCGGCAGGGATTCGAACCCTGAACCAATGGCTTAAAAGGCCACTGCTCTACCGTTGAGCTACCGACCCGACACGGAAGTGGCTAAGAAAGCATGGGCGCAGGTCAATACTTTTGCGAGGGAGAAAGAAAGTTTCGCCAACTTTTCGCGTTGAAAAGTGAATAATTACTGTGAATTTTTAGATGATTTTCCGGCTACTGACGTTCATATAGCCAAGCCCGTTGAACTTTAAGGCCGAAGTAACAACCCGCTTGTGTGCATGCCGACAAAGCACTTCCAGCGAAGTTCTTCAACCAGGCTTTTAGATGCGCCCAATAATGCTCTATTGGATTCAGTTCTGGCAAATATGGTGGCATAAAAACACTTTGCAATTATGCCGCTCGGCAATCTTAATGATTTTGCATTTAACACGAAACCGCACATTGTCTATTGCGAGGATGTCGCCGACTGAAAGTTTTGGACGCACTTTTGTACCAAGTCAAGTGTTGAAGAGTTTGCTATTACATATCCTGGCAAAGCCGTCTAACGTTATCATTTGCTTGCCGCGCAGTTCCCAATAACATTTATGCGCTCATGTGTTTAATCCCGCAAACTCAAGGAGCGGAGTTCGCAAAGGACCCAGCGCGGTTCCTAAGAGATCTACTCCTTGAGTTTGCGGGATCAAACACTCCAAAGGTCTGCTGTATCAGATGGTACACCCGCAGTGTGTTGCAGTGTGTCAATGAAACGCAGGAATGGGGTTTATGCCGAGGAAAACTTTCTGCAAATCCTACGAAATATTTCTCGTAAAATTACTGATGGCGCGGGCTGAGAAGTTTTTGGCAAAAAAGTGGCTAAATTGGTAGGCAAATTGCGATAAGGAGGTCGTTATGGCAGCGGAAACAAAGCGAACAAAAATTTTGGGCATCGATTTGGGAACGACCAATTCATGCATGGCGGTTATGGAGGGCGGGAAGGCGGTGGTCATTCCAAACGCAGAAGGCGCGCGGACCACGCCATCCATCGTGGCATTCAGCAAAAGCGGCGAGCGGCTTGTGGGTCAGGCGGCCAAGCGACAGGCAATCACGAACCCGCAAAACACCATTTTTTCCATCAAACGGCTCATTGGGCGGAAGAAGGAAGAAATTGACCGGGAGGCGAGGAAGTTTCCTTACACGGTTGTTGCAGGGAAAAACGGCGACGCATGGGTGGAGGTAAATGTAAACGGTGAGACCAAGCGTTATTCACCGGAGGAAATCTCTTCCATGATCCTGGCAAAGCTGAAGGCGGACGCGGAGAAATATCTGGGCGAGCCCATCACGAAGGCGGTTATCACCGTTCCGGCCTATTTCAACGATTCCCAGCGGCAAGCGACCAAAGACGCCGGGCAAATCGCTGGCTTGGAAGTGCTGCGCATCATCAACGAGCCAACGGCGGCATCTTTGGCCTATGGCCTGGATAAGAAAAAGGAGGAAAAAATCGCGGTATACGACCTTGGCGGCGGCACCTTCGACATTTCCATTCTCGAAATCGGTGACAGTGTTTTTGAGGTAAAGGCGACCAACGGGGACACGCAACTGGGCGGCGACGACTGGGATGAGGCCATCATCAAGTGGCTGGCGGACCAGTTCGAGCGGGATAACGGCATTGATTTGCGCAAGGACCCCATGGCTCTGCAGCGCCTGAAGGAGGAAGGCGAGAAGGCTAAAATCGCCCTTTCATCGGCGCAGGAAACGGACATCAATTTGCCGTTTATTACCGCGGACGCCTCCGGGCCCAAGCATTTGAATGTTAAATTACGCCGCTCGGAGCTGGATCGCATCTGCGAAAGTTTGGTAAAACGCACGGTGCCACCCTTTGAAGCCTGCCTCAAGGATGCGGAGATTAAAGCCAGCGGTATCAATGAGTTGGTGCTCGTCGGTGGCATGACCCGCAATCCACAGGTGATCGAGACGGCGCGGACGCTCACCGGCAAAACGCCAAACCAAGGGGTTAATCCGGACGAGGTGGTTGCCATCGGAGCGGCCATACAAGGTGGGGTGCTGCAGGGCGACGCCGGCGTTGGAAGCATTTTACTGCTAGACGTGACTCCATTGACACTGGGCATCGAGACGGCGGGAGGAATTTCTACACCGATGATCGAGCGCAATACCACCATTCCGACCAAGAAAACGCAGACATTTACCACCTACGCGGACGGCCAAACGGGTGTGGACGTGCATATTCTCCAGGGCGAACGGCCCATGGCCTGCGACAATAAAAGCCTGGGGAACTTCCGCCTGGAGGGCATTCCCATGGCTCCGCGCGGGGTTCCACAGATCGAGGTCACATTCGACATCGACGCCAACGGCATCCTGCACGTGACCGCCAGGGACAAGGGTAGCGGAAAGGAGCAGACGATCACAATCAGCGGTGGTTCCGGACTGGATAAGTCGGAAGTGGAACGGTTGCAAAAGGATGCGGAAATGTATGCGGCGGCGGATAAGGAGCGCAAGGAAAAGGCCGAGGCGCGCAACCAGTTGGACTCGGCAATTTATCAAACGGGAAAGCAGCTGGAGGAACTCAAGGATAAGTTCTCCGAGGAGGATCGCAATGGGATTCAGAATGCCCTGAGTGAAGCCAAGAAGGTATTTGAAAACGCGGGGGCTTCCACGGAGGAGATGAATCTGGCCCGGGAGGCGCTGATGAAGCAGTTCCAAACAGTTGCACAGAAAATGTACGCCCAATCGCCGCCGCCAGGGGGCGGGAATGCCGCCGGAGCACCACCGCCACCACCACCGGGAGCTGGCACGGCACCGGGTACAACACCGGGCGGTGAAAAGGTGGTTGATGCGGATTTTGAAGTGGTCAATGACAAGAAATAAAAAAACAGGGATGGGAGATTGAATTGGAAATGGGCCGGGCTACGGGCGCGGCTGAAAAAATCCAAAAAAATTTGCCAAGCAAAAAAAATAGACTCATAAGGGGCCGTTACCCTCTGAGGAGGTGATTCAGCCCCCATGAGGGTCAGGAATTTCCAACTGAAAGGAGATGTATTATGAGTAAACCAAATATTAAACCATTAGGCGATCGGGTACTGGTCAAGCGGCGGAAGGACGCCGAGCAGATCAAGGGCGGGATCGTTATCCCGGACACGGCGAAGGAACAGTCCCAGGAGGCGGAAGTCATCGCCCTTGGCACGGGGCACGTGTGCGAATGCAAGGACGATTGCTGCAAGGATAAGAAGATTAGTTTCGAAGTCAAAGCCGGCGATCGGGTGCTCATCAATCGCTACGGTGGCAATGAAATCAAAATGGATGGGGAGGAGTACCTTATTATCCGCCAAAATGACATTTTGGCGATTCTTTCCTCGGAAAAATCAGGAGTTTAATTACGACAAAATAAAGGAGATAAAGCTATGGCTAAACAATTAATGTTCGATGAAGAGGCTCGGAAAAAGATTTTAAAGGGTGTCGAGCTTTTGGCAAAGGCGGTTAAGACCACACTGGGTCCAAAGGGGCGTAACGTGCTCATCGACCGCAAGTTTGGGGCGCCGATGGTGACCAAGGATGGGGTGACCGTTGCCAAGGAAATTGAGTTGGAGGACCATTTTGAAAACATGGGCGCGCAGATGGTGCGCGAAGTGGCCTCTAAAACAGCGGATAAGGCGGGGGACGGAACCACGACGGCAACGGTTTTGGCGGAAGCCATCTACCGGGAGGGTCTTAAAAATACAGCCGCCGGTGCCAATCCCATCTCGTTAAAACGGGGAATCGATAAGGCCGTGGATGCGGTTGTGGAGCAATTGCGAAAGAAGTCCAAAACCGTTAGCGGCCAGGAGGAAATCCGTCAGGTGGCGACCGTTTCTGCCAATTGGGACACGGTTATTGGAGGAATGATCGCCGATGCCATGGAAAAAGTGGGCAAGGATGGAACCATCACCGTCGAGGAAAGCAAGAGCATCGAGACCTCCCTGGACGTGGTGGAGGGTATGCAGTTCGACAAGGGCTACCTGAGTCCATATTTTGTGACCAACGCGGAGTCCATGGAATGCAGCCTGGAAAACGCCTACGTGCTCATCTCGGAGAAAAAAATCAGCGCCCTCAACGACCTATTGCCAATTCTTCAGGCGGTGGCCCAGGCCGGGAAGCCGTTGCTGATCATCGCCGAAGATGTGGACGGGGATGCCCTTGCCGCCCTCGTGGTTAATAAGCTGCGGGGAACCCTCCAAGTGTGTGCGGTCAAGGCTCCAGGCTTTGGAGATCGCCGCAAGGCCATGCTGGAAGACATTGCCATCCTCACCGGCGGCAAATGCATCACCGAGGACCTGGGCATTAAGTTGGAAAGTGTTACCCTCGGCGACCTGGGCCGGGCCAAGCGCGTTAGTGTGGACAAGGAAAACACGACCATCGTGGAAGGCGGCGGTACCAAAGATGCCATTAAAGGGCGCGTCAAGCTCCTGCGCAAGCAGATCGAAGATGCCTCCTCCGACTACGACCGGGAAAAGCTCCAGGAACGCCTGGCAAAGCTGTCCGGTGGTGTGGCCGTTATCAATATTGGTGCGTCCACGGAGCCGGAGATGAAGGAAAAGAAAATGCGCGTGGAAGATGCGCTCCATGCTACTCGGGCGGCCGTCGAGGAGGGAATCTCCGTTGGCGGTGGCGTGGCTTTGCTCCGTGCGGCCGATGTCATCTCGAAACTGAAACTGGAAGGCGACGAGGCCATCGGTGCGGATATCGTCGTCCGCGCGCTTAAGGCGCCGTTGCACGATTTGTGCGCAAACGCTGGCGTTGAAGGTCCATGGGTCATCCGCGAGGTGCTCAAATCCGACAGCTGGTCCTGGGGCTATAACGTTGCCACGGGAAAGTTTGAGGACCTGGTGGCCTCCGGTGTGGTCGACCCGACGAAGGTAACCCGCTCGGCCTTGCAAAATGCCGGATCCGTCGCCGGATTGCTGTTGACCACGGAATGCATGATCGTGGATAAACCGGAGGAAAAATCTTCCTCCCCTGCCATGCCCGGCGCCGGAGGAATGGATTACTAGGTTTAAAACACGGGTTCTACGGTTTTTTCGAATTCGTGCGGGACGGTGGCTTTTGTTTTTTCCGAGAGGCCACCTTTTTTTTGAATTCTTCGACCTTTTCCCGATTGCGCGCCCATTCCTCCTCTTCTTCCTTCCGCGCTTCCATTAACGTCTTTCCGGTAGCCACCTCGCAGAGTGTGGCCACCGTTCCATCAGGGTCCGTTGGGTCATATTTGACCCACTCGCTCGTCCGAACCACGAGGTTATTTTCCGTTCCCGCTAATGCAATCCAAACGTTGTCGTCCCTATCTATCATGAAAATTGCCGGTAATGCGACCTTTAAGCTAGTATCTCCAAGCTTCACATTTAAGGGAGTCCACGCCGTGGGGACATGGTAGCACCCCTTCCGCGCGCCGGACTCGACATCTTCCGTTTGTGAAAAAAACTTTCCTACAGCACCGTGGTCGTCGTAAATGGTGTTCATCTGCATCCAGCATGCCTCACCTGTAGCATCAAATGTCATATCTGGTGGGATTGCACGTCCGCGGGGTAATTTTATTTGCTCGGCTTCTTCATGTGAATGTGGGCTAATAGTTTCTCCAATATGTTGATATGCTTTTAAGAGTTGTATAATCTCATCCGGAAGCACAATTCCGCCAATGGCTTCGTGGGGCAATTTGATTTCGACGCCTTCTTCGGTTCCGAAAATTTTATACAATTTTATACCGGTTTCCGGCGAAACATCAATCACACGTTCGCGCAAACTTTCTATGACAGCCATTGCATTCGCGGTAACGGCATTGCGCCAGGCTTCGATTTTTTCCTTCAATTTCGTATCGGCGGAACCAACGTCAATGGCCGGATCGGTCATAACCATTTCAGAATCCACGGAAAAGGTAAACGCTTCACTAAGCAGTTGCGATTGTAATACGGAGCTGGTAATGCTCTTGGTTAAATATTGTATTGAGGCATTTTTATATTCCTTGTCCGGATCAGCCGCTTGGCCATCGGTTATTTTCAAAATAGTATGCGTAATTCCACTTATGTATGGAGCCGGACTTTTCCCAATGGCTTCATCATAATTGCCGGCAATATAGTCTTTAAGACTCTGAAGCGTACACAGGAGTGTATCGTAATACTTTACGACGGCAAAGTCGAAATTTTCTTGTCGCCGCAGGCGCATGATGGCGTCCGTAGCACGGATGACGGCTCCAAGAATTTGTGGCAACTCCTTCATTGCTAAAATTTTCCCCACATATTTTACGGGTGCATTGCCATATTTTTTTTTGTCAATGGTGCGCGTGGCGAGGGCGCTACTCAGATCGTTAAAGATTTGTTTCAGGTTGCTTCCCGCCTTTTCAAGTTCCAGACATTCCCAATTAATTCGCCGAAGAAAGTCGATCGCGACCTGGCAGCGGGTGATCATTTTCAATCCAGTGGTAATTACGGACGGGAAGGTCCAAATGTCTCTTTTTTTGAAATAGCTAAACACAACCGGCGTTACAACCCCGGCCATTACGAGTAATGCCCCGAAGGATCCAATTCCCGTGACGAAGGTGAGAATGTACCCAACAATCGGAATTGAACCAATGGGCAGAGCGACAATGGCAATTCCCAGTGATGAGAAAAAACCCAGGGCAAGGATGGCAATAACAAAGCAGCGTCCCGCATTTGTTCTAGTGGTGAAATTCCAAAAAAAATCCAAAAAAGCCGGTTTGTTTAGCGTAGCCACCATGGGCTTTGTTAGATCATTTGTTAGATCCTTGGAATATGCCGGCTGAAAAAGCATTGATACCCATTGCACTAAATTCTAAACATTGTGTCAAACCGTATCAGCCAATTTAGAACTCGTAACCAATTGACAGATTAGCCGAATGGTAGCGATATTTTATGCCACAAGCACCGGACCACTGGCCACGGACTTCCCAATGGGGGTTTAGTCGCTTGCGGAAGCTCCCCGAACAGGCAAAGAGGTTGCTGGAACCGTTGCCCATATCCAGGGAAAATGTGCTGCGAATCGTTCCGTAATCGCTGTTGATGCATGTCATTTTTCGTATTACCCTACGCTGCCAGCCCAGTTCGCACTGCAGCTTCAGCGGGCGCGTGTCGTCCTGCTCGTCCTCAATTTCCTTTTCGAAATTCAAGCCAAGTATCATGTCGATCATGTGGGTATCAATGGCGGAAACGACTCGAGATTGCGCATAAGCCTCGTAGAGCGCCGTAATTTCCGCATCAGACAGCTGATCATCCCATCCATTATCTTCGAGGAAGTCGTAAAATTGACTCTGGTCGGACGCGGAAATTGGCAGGTCATAGGCATCGGCATGGAAAAAGGCGTACCTCAAGTCAAACTTCGGACTGATACGCATACCTTTGACGCGGCGTATTTCGCGCACGCAGGCAATCTTGCCGTGAAAAGATGTGTCGTTGAACTTTTCCAATTTGCCGTCATAGCGGAGAATCTTGTTGTTCCCCATGTCGATGGCGGCTGTGGCGCATAGGTTTGTTTTTTTGCGTTTTTCGTTGTAAAATTCCTTGGAAATGAAGGCACTTCCGGCCGTCTCCTTGCACGTTGCGCCGTAAAAGTCTTCGGCCATCGAACCGAAAAACTTGGATCGGCTCTGCACCCGGCCAATTCCAAGACCGTAGCGGAGATAGGAGTCGATGTAGGTGCAACGGATCCAATCCGTGCCGAGGAAGGTGCCGTAAAAATGGCTTGAACTCCCCAAATTGCTTTCGTCCACGTCACAGCGCTCATAGCCGCCGAAGACCAGCACAAATGGGTCGTTGTTACCTTTTATGTCACAGGAGCGTTGGTCGATCGCATGTAGCATTTTAGCCATGAAGGTCCTCTTGGCGCGCATTATGTTCCGGCTCAGAGCCACCCGATTCATCGGCGGCAAAACGTTGAACGAGTGCACAATGCGTATCACGCCGGGGTCGCCCTTTGGACCCGGCGAGCCAGTATCGCCTCGGGGGCCGCGGATCTTTGCTTGGAATTCCGAGTCCTCTTTTATCTCGTCGGCCAAGTCGGATATAAATTCTTCGTCTGAGGCCAAAATTGCCGCCACTTCATAGGGGTCGACATCCTCGCCGTCGGATCCGGGATCACCTTGTGGACCTTGTATTCCATCCGAGCCATCTTCACCGCGGACCAAATCTTGGAATTCCGAGTCATACTTCAGAATTTCGGCCACTTCCGAGGCAGTTGGGCCATCCTCGCCGTCGGATCCGGGATCACCTTGTGGACCCGGCGAGCCAGTATGGCCTCGGGGGCCGCGGATCTTTTCTTGGAATTCCGAGTCCTCTTTTATCTCGTCGGCCAAGTCGGATATAAATTCTTCGTCTGAGGCCAAAATTGCCGCCACTTCATAGGGATCGACATCCTCGCCGTCGGATCCGGGATCACCTTGTGGACCTTGTATTCCCTGCGGGCCGCGGGGGGCTGGAGGGACTCGTCCCACCACATAAAGTCCAGGTTCGCTTTCGTCGGTCGACCATAGCAGTTTGATTTGGCCATTTTCCCACTTTGCTTCATAGGCGGTGCCGGCAAGATCCAGGAGTGATTCCGGGGCATCGTTACTGCCATAAACAACTTTATAATAATTGCTTCCCCAGTTGATCGGTGGATCTCCACCTGGGGTCGACACTTCGTTGGCGGTCTCACCAATGGTAAGGCCTGATATCAGGGGACTATTTTTCGCTGTTCCCTTGGGGCAGCGGACAATCCAGTAATCAAATGCGCATGGGACGGTATGGTCCGTGTCCAGCAGGGTAAATTTCACATTATCACCAATGATTAATTGGGGCTCGGAGGTTGATACAGTATTATTGAGTTGAATGTATCCTCCGTGCCTTCCGCCGGCAAAGCGTACCGTGCTGCTGTCGTCAATGGTCATCGTTCCATGGGAAGTAACATTAACATTGTCGTCGCTCGTGGCGATTATTCCGCCAGTGAAATTGACGGGACTAGGTAAGTTAAGTTGCAGGCCGCCTTTTCTTGTGAATGCGCGGCCATCTTTATTCTTTTGGTAAAGCCCAATGTTGTTGCTATTCACAGCCAAATTCGCGGAAGCGGCGTCCGCGTAAAATGCTGCATTGCTATTTATTTGATCCCATGCGCTACTAAATGCTTTACATGTTTCGCTTTGACGATAGAGATTAACCGCGCCCCGTCTGCCGATGGTTATGGTGGAGCTTGCCGGAACGATAACATCTCCGTAAAAATTCAGCGTGCTGTCCTTTTCGAGGCTGCCATGGACGGAAATTTTCCTCAAATCTTTCACGTATCCAAAGCAATTTACATCCCACCCACTGTTAACACGAAGGATGGCATTCTCAGTACCGGTGTTGTCGTTCCCTCTGGCGATGCCACCAATGATGCTTAAGGTTCCTGGCCCAATGCGGCGGATTTGCCTCCCTTCAATAATATGCGTTCTGCCACCGTGGACAACGGATGTGTCCGTTTCCCAGGTGCCATTTATGGCGGGACTTTTCAAACCGCTCCGCGCCAGTTCATTCCAGTTGGTAAGCATTGCCCTTGCGCGGCCAACGTTAAGTTGAAAATTTGGTCCCAGAGCCACGGCCAATGTGCGCAGCGGCGACGTCCCAGATTGCTCCTGATAGCTATCAAGCGTTGCCGTTGCAGTATCACCGTTAACCGTCCATGCATGCGGATCGGGCCACTGCAGCCGCAAAGCGGAAACGACGACGGTGGGTGGTTGTGGCTCGGGAGCATGGGGGTTTATCGCTAAGTCATTGAAGTAAAACCGCATGTTGCTATTTTGCACACCCCCCAACGTATTAATAAGCTCAACGGGGGTAGTGCTGGTGTTATAGGGTGCCATTGCGGTAACGGTCGCCGAGCCTTGGAATTCTGCCGTCCACTGGTTGCAGGTGTCCACCGGGGCAGCACTATTACCATAAATGGCTACTCCGTA
>JAIRLM010000023.1 GCA_031259325.1 Puniceicoccales bacterium | reverse complement strand
CGCAATATGGTGGTACACATTGCCTCTAGGGCACGCAAATCCGTATCCGACCTCTTATCCGAATGTAGCAGATTTCCAAAACGAGCAATCAGGTTAGTAGCGCAGAATTAAAAAGCCCTGATCATTTGGGGCCTTTAGTCCTTGCCAAAAGTTAGTTGACTTGTGGATTTGCGCCCGATGGGACGGCGCTTTTTTATCAGGACTTACGGTTGTCAGATGAATGGGCACGACTCGGAACTCATGGAGTCCATTTTGCTGGACCATGGGTTTCTGCGGGCTGACTCCGAGGATGCTGCCAGCGTCGTCATTCTGAACACCTGCAGCGTCCGGGAACAAGCGGAGCGTAAGGCCATTGGTCGCCTCCAGGCATTGGCATGGCGCAAGGCCGCGGAAAAAAATTTTTACTTCGGCGTTGCGGGTTGCATGGCCCAAAATCTTGGCAAGGAGCTATTTTGCCGCGTTCCCGCCCTGGATTTCGCCATTGCTCCCGGACGCATTCGCTCCGTTGCGGAGGTTCTAAAGCGCCTGGAAAACGGCGAAAAACAAATTTTCCTCCCCAACGAAGAGGGGGAAACGTTCGTAAATGGCAGCATTGATTTTTGCCGGAGAAAAATTACCCGGGTCTCCGCATTTGTTAGCATCGCAAATGGATGCAACATGAACTGCTCCTATTGCATTGTCCCCAAAACGCGCGGTCGAGAAGTGTGCCGATCCATGGATAGCATCCTCCGCGAGGTACAATTTCTCGTGGAGAAAGGCGTTAGTGAGGTTACCCTCGGGGGCCAAATTGTTAATTTTTACGGCATTCGCAAAATCCCTTTTGTAAACGGCAAAAGCCCATTCGTCCAACTTCTTGAAAAGGTTCACGCCGTGGATGGTCTGGAGCGTATCCGATTTCTTTCCCCGCATCCGTCCGGATTTCGCGACGACCTCATAGATTGTTATGCAAATCTTCCCAAGCTTTGCCCGCACGTGCACTTTCCAATTCAAAGCGGATCCGACCGCGTATTGCGCGCCATGCGTAGGCCATATACGCGTCAAATGGCATTGAATGTTCTGCACAAACTTCGCCGGAATGTGTCACTGATGGCCATTTCCACGGATCTCATCGTTGGATTTCCCGGTGAAACGGAGGAAGACTTTCGCCAAACGGAACAGCTCTTTGATGAAATCGATTTCGACATGGCGTTTGTCTTCAAATACAGCCCGCGGGCTGGAACCCAGGCGGCGGCCATGGACAACCAAATTCCGGGGAGCGTCTGCGAAGAACGAAATCAGATTCTTTTGAAAAAACTGGCCGTTACCTCCCTCCGGCGGAATCAATTATTTCTTAATTCACAGCAACCGGTCCTGGTGGAAGCACCTTCAACAAAGGATCCTCGCGTACTTTGGGGATATACGCCCCATCATAAAAAGGTATTTTTTTCAGCGTCGGAAAAGTTAATTGGCAAGATCGTCCCCGTAAAAATTTCCTACATTACTACCTGCGCGCTGAATGGCGTATTGGAAAACGGATGAGCCCAAGCCGCGAATTTACGTTCGGCCGGCCGGCCTGAAGTCCACCAGTTCCAGCTGGATCCCACGGCTACCATTCCAGTAGGAGGTGTTTAGCCGAACCGCCGCGTCAAATATCTCAGGCATATCCTTCAAATTTTCGGCCTGGTGCCAGGCGACGCCGTGGATGCTCCTCCGCCCATCCGTGAGCATGAAATTAAAGTGCTGCTGGCAGTTGCCAAAAATATGCGGTGGTGTCGCAAAGGATGCGCCGCGGATGCCAAAAATTGGCTGCTGATTTTCCTGGCCGTAGGGTTCCAACTGTCGCATGTGTCGCATGAGCGTCTCATGTATATCGGCCACGTTTATCCATGCGGCGATTTCCAGATCATTACCCGCGTCGATGATTTTCAGGGCCTCCGTGACACGCACCTCAAATGCATCGCGAAAGCGGTCTACGTTTTCCCGCGGCATGCCGATTCCCGCGGCCAATGGATGCCCGCCCCAGGAGCCCAACAGGTGCGAACACTTGGAGAGCAAATCTACCAAATTAAGCCCGCTGACGCAGCGGCCGGAGCCCTTCGCCATGTCACTTTCCTCGCGGCTTAGGACCACACACGGCTTTCTGTAGCGTTGCATGAGCTTTCCCGCCACGATGCCGATGACACCCGTGTGCCAGGCGTCGTTGTATAGAACAATCGAATTGCAATCGGGATACTGCGTTTCGACCATTTGGCTGGCTTCGCGGGTGATCTCGGATTCAATCCGCTGCCGCTCTTCGTTCATTTTAGAGAGCTCCGCCGCCATGTGATCTGCCGCCTCTTCGTCCTTGCTGAGAAACATTTCCACTGGAAGCGATGCGTCAGCGATGCGTCCACTGGCATTGATGCGCGGGCAGACCTTAAAGGAAATGTCGGATGCCATCAGCGGTTGTTCTTGTTCGCGAATTGCCTGCCGTACGATAGCCCGCGTGCCAATGCGCTTTGGCTGTTGCAATTCCTTAAGTCCATATTTGACAAAAATGCGATTTTCGCCAACCAGGGGCACCACGTCGGCTATGGTTGCCAATGCGACCAGATCCAACTGGCCCTTTAAATTATACGACGCCGCGCGCGGATCCCGGCACTGGCGACCATGCTTTAAAAAGCCATGGGAAAATTTAAACACCAACCCGGCCGTGCAAAATATACCCAGCGTGGTCCGGCAATCTTCCTGATTGACGTTTGGGTTTACGAGCAGGAGATTTGGTGCCAGCTCACGGGTAGCCCGGTGGTGGTCAATGATAACCACGTCCGTGCCTTGCGCACGCATCCATTCGATTTCCTCCGTTGAGTTTGTCCCGCAATCCAGTGCAATAACCAGGTTGGGCCTGTTTTCCGCATAGGCTCTTTCCACCACATTGCGGGAAAGTCCGTAACCCTCCTCGAAGCGGCGCGGTACGAAGTACCTGACGTCTATGCCGAAGTGGCTTAGTAGATGGACCATCAGGGCCGTGGATGTGATTCCGTCGGCGTCGTAATCGCCAAAAATTGACACCCGCTCCCGTCGCACCATCGCCTGCCAAACGCGCGCCACCGCCTTTTGTAGGTTTAGGATCTTGAACGGGTCATCTAACTGCGATAGGCGTGATTCGACGAAGAGTCTGGCGGCCTGAGGATCTCGTAACCCTCTGGAAGACAAAATTTTTGCCATAACCAGCGGGATTCGCAGGAGTCGGTGCAGCCGATTGGCCGTCTCCTCGTCGCACGTTGTCTCTTTCCAGCGCAGTTGCTTTTTCATTTTCCCTAAGCCTGTACGGTTTTTGCAAAAATCACAAGCACGCGGAAAAATTTTTCACTGAATTTTGTTGAAGTCCCGTAAGCCCGGTTTTTGCCGATTCAGCATGCGGCGATAAGTGGCTTATCTATTTTCAATAGGTGCCTTGGAAATTTTTGTGATCACGCCCATAAATTCTTCCTCGTTATAGGACGCGCATATGGTCATTCGGAGCCGCGCGCCGCCCATGGACACGGAAGGGTAACGAATTTCGCTAAGGTAAATCCCTTGGGCATATAGTTCTCGAGCCAAAGAAATTGCCCGCATTTCATCGCCAACGAGGATTGGAAAAATTGCTCCGGCGTCCCCGGCGATTTGGATAGAGTTTTTTTGGAAAATGTCCATCGCCATGGCGGATAAATGTCTTATTTTTTGCACGCGGGCCGGAGATTTTCGCAAAAGGTCGAGTGATTTTCGCGCGGCGGCTACCACCGATGGCGGCAGCATGGTGCTGCAAAGTACCTGGTGGCAGCGGGACCGCAGAAGACTTACCAATGTTTCGGGCCCACAGACAAATCCACCGAGACTCCCCAACGCTTTGCTACAGGTTCCAACGGAAATAATACGCGGGCCCATGGACATGCCAAAATGCTCCAAGCTTCCACGTCCATGCGCGCCGAGAACCTCGAGCCCGTGGGCGTCATCGATAATCAATTGGGTATCAAATTTTTCGGCCAGGGCTAAAAGTTCCGGCAGTGGGGCAACGGTTCCATCCATGCTAAAAACGCCGTCGGTGACGATGAAGCAATTGGCGCCCGCCACGCGTTTGGTACGGAGTGAATTTTCCACGTATTTAACATCCCGATGGGGATAAACGAGGGTTTTTCCCTGCGAAAGCCTACATCCATCAATGATACTGGCATGATTTTTTTCATCGCTCAAAATGAGATCGCCTTCCTTGGCAATCATTGAAAGAAGTCCCACATTGGCCATGTAGCCGGAAGAAAAAAGTAACGCCGCCTCAGATCCTTTGAAATCGGCAATCTCCCGTTCGAAGGCGCTACAAATTGAATTGGATCCGGTCACCAGCCGAGATCCGCCGGCCCCGATTCCAGCCCGCTCCAGCACATCGCGTGCAGCGGAAATCACATCTCCGTGAAAGCGCAATCCCAAATAATCATTGGAACATGCCACAAAAAGCCGCTGGCCTTTTTCATCAACCGCATGGCAAGCATCGTAAAACTCTAAGTCACGCAATTGCCGAATCAGGCCACGGGCTTGCAAGTGCCTGACCCTTTCCTCAGCTTGGTCCGCAAAATTCATCGGCCACCAGAACCGGCTGCCGCTGCCAGTAGTCAATGATTTCCGCCAATGGTGCACCCGGGCGCACGAATAAAACCCGCCCGCCAATGGGGTTCCCCGGTTCCTTCATCGGCGAAATGCGATGGTAGGTTTTTCCGCAGGCCACGTACCCGGTTGAATAATTTGGGTCATCCGACCAGCACAATTCGCCCGCATACCCAGGCGCTGCCGCCGCCTTTGATGCCAGAACGAGCGCTTCACGGAATTTGGCCATCGCCCGCGGCGTATCCCCTCCGATGGCAAGCCGTAGCATGGCATTTTGGAGAAATTTTGTAAAATTTTCTTCATTTTCGCAGTCCATGCGTGATAGGCGCACGCCGCGTTCACCCAATCCATCCAAGCGTTCGCCGGAAATGGCGTCCACCACCATCGCTCCTCGCATGCTCCGGGGAAGAGTCGCAATGGCCGCCAACGCCCGCTGCGCGGCTGTTTTTGAAATCCCGTGCCTTTCCAAAAGTGCGCAACTGGCCGCCCTTCCTTCCTTGACGGTCGCATAGGCCAGCGATTCAATGGCCAGGGGTGGAATACGCCGAATTGAGGCGGAATCAATAGCATCGATGCGAATGTTAATTGCGTGTGCATTCCCGTGCTCATGGGATTTTGCCCGCCGCCACATTTGTTCCAAGACCGCGTGAACACGATCCTCCGTTACCAGTCGCTCGCACCCGGAAATATGCCGGCCGCCATCTCCGAGGATATCTTCCTCCGTCGCTCGCATGCGGACGCTAAACCAATCTGCCATTCAACACTTTGCCCAGCGCCAGGGAGCACGGCCTCACTGGAAACGGCAAGTTTGTTTTGTCGCAGGGTTCTAATCATTGCGAAAAAATTCTTGCGCAAAAAAAAACAAGGTCTTCACTACCTCGCGTATGAGGGCGTTTGTACGCGTGCAAGGGGCTCAAATTTGTGCAACGGAAGGTGCAGTTTTTGAAGTGAATCGCTTCAGGGGCCGCGAAGCCGGGGATGTTATCGAATTGAGTGATGTTTTTCTCCTCGGCGAAGGGGAGCACGCCCGTGTGGGTACGCCGACCATCGAGGGGGCCTCCGTTACAGCTAAGATCCTAATGAATAAGCGCGGCGATAAGAAATTGGTAATTAAACGCTTGCGCCGGAAGGGATTTCATAAAAAACGCGGACACCGGCAGGAAATTTCCGTCATTCAGATCCAAAGTATTCAAGGGTAATTCGCCATGGCACATAAAAAGGGACAGGGAACGTCACGGAACGGCAGGGATAGCCGCGGGCAACGCTTGGGCGTTAAAAAATACGGTGGTGAGTCCGTTCTCGCGGGAAACATCCTCATGCGGCAACATGGGACCAAAATGCACGCTGGCGATAATGTGGGAATGGGTCGTGATTTCACGCTCTTCGCCCTCACCGCTGGTGTTGTCAAATGGGACGGAGAACACCGCCGGGTGTCGGTTATCTCAAACTGCTGCCACAATGTTGGCGGGAAGTAGGGGACTCGAACCCATGACCTTCGGTGTGTGATGCCATGTGGGAGGTTTATAGAATTCGAAAAAATAAAGAAGAAGCGGAGAGGCAGAACGCAAAACATCGAAGCGAAGAAATTACTAGAGCTCTTGCAGAAGTAAGCTATAGAGCTCATGCAAAAGTCAAACTCGCGGTCGTGGAGCCCGCAGTTCATGCGAAAAAAGTCGCCACAAAACGACTTTTACAAGAAGTCCATTATTAAATGGCCGCCAGAGCGCGCCAGTAGGAAAGCACGTCCGGGAATGCGCTGCTGGAAAAAAGCACGACCACGTGACGTTTTCCGCTGGAATTTCCTCCGAGGATCTCTAACAGGTGGTCCAACAAAAGCCTATTTTTGCTAAAATGTCGCGCTTCTTTGATGCGCCGGGAAAGCGTACTCATGAGTCGGTCAATGCGCAAGCGCTTTTCCGATGGGACTCCCGTCGGGTTCCGTGGCACACCCCAAAAGCAGCGGTCGCAGACAGCAAAGGCTTTGATGTAGTCCTCCTCCCACATGCGGTGCATGGAAGTGTTGGTGGCGGGTTCAAAGCAGGCGATGAGTTCATCGCGGGGGTACTGGGCCCGCAGGGATGTGAGCACTTCCGCCACCGCCCGGGGATGGTGACCAAAGTCCTCGATTACGACCAAATTACTATTTTCAATCAGCTTTTCTTGCCTCCGGCACACACCCTCATAACTCCGCAGATCAACGTCTTCGGGGAATGGTAAATTGAGCGTGAAATGGTCCGCCAGGATGGCCATGGTGGTATTCATGGCGTTGAACCGGCCGTAAAGACCCGTTTGCACGGAAAAAGATCCCCCCTGATGTACCACCTGCCACCTGCTACCGCCCTGATCCATGGAAAAATTTTGCAGGGAAAAATCGTTATCTTTTTTCCACCCAACCCGGTGGACGGTCGTCCACGGCACGGGTAAAATGGCCCCGATGTTTGGATCCTCGCCGTTGACGATCACGTGGCCACTGCCAGGTACAAGCCGCAAAAGATGGGAAAAACTGCGCTGTACCGCACCAATGTCCCGAAAAATATCCCCGTGGTCAAAATCAATGCGGTTTATCACCACCGTGTCGGGCATGTAGTGGATAAACTTGCTCCGCTTGTCAAAGAAGGCGCAGTCGTATTCGTCCCCTTCAAATACAAAAGGCGCGGCGGCGTCCCCGAGATCCACGCCACCGGGTAAATTTTTGGGAATGCCACCGATGAAATATCCGCCACATGTGCCCATCTGTCGCATGTAAAATGCCGCAATGGCGGCCGTTGTAGTTTTTCCATGGGTGCCGCTTGTTACAATACGTTTTCGAACTTTTACCAAATCCCGGGAAAGAAATTCCGGCAGCGATACCATGCGGTGTCGTTCATGTTCAAGAAGATATTCCAATACCACATTTCCTCGGGAAACGGCGTTGCCAACGATGACGCGCTGTGGGGCAAAGTTCACCAAATGTTCTATGGAAAATTCTTCAACAAAGTGAATGCCACTCGTAGTCAATAATTGATCCATTGGCGGATAAAGTTTTTGATCGCAACCACTTACTTCATAACCCGATCGCCTTGCCAAAATCGCCACATTGCCCATGGCCACGCCGCCGATGGCCAAAAAATATAAACGTTCGCATTTGTTAACTGGCCGCACGGAGGATTTCAAAAAACCCGCCCGCGAAAGTCGAGTTTCCAAATCCAATTTCAATATGTTTGCTTTAAAGATGTTTTTACTCAGCTATTATTTCATCTGTGAGACTGGCAATCCCATTAATTCCACCCCCGCAGGGGGATGTTGACCTGTTGATCATGGCGGCGGAGTGTTCTGGGGATGAGCTGGGGGCACGACTTATCGAAGGCCTTTTGAAAATACGTCCCGGGGAAAAAATTTATGCCATTGGCGGCCCCAACATGGCCCGGGTGGCCCCCCATTTCCTCTTCGATCTCGCAAATCACGCCGCCATGGGATTCTGGGAGGTGTTGCGCAACGGGCGCTTTTTTTACAAATACTACCGGGACGTTATCCGATGGATAGGAGACCACCGGCCCAAGCGGATTTGTTTCATCGATTCCCCGGCACTCCATCTACGCATCGCTCGCGCCCTAAATATGCGTAAAATTTCCCAAAAGGGCGGTGGAACGGTTTCGCTCTACCATTACGTCGCCCCTCAAATATGGGCGTGGAAGGCTAAGCGGCGTTTTGCCATGGAAAATGACTTGGATGCGCTGGCGGTTTTATTCCCATTCGAAGGCAAAGCCTTCACGGATACCACGTTGCCTGTGACTTTTACCGGACACCCGTTTCTAGAACCTGGCCATAAAAGTCCGATCTTTTATAAAAAAAATCGGACCGTCTTCCTCCTCCCTGGCAGCCGGAAGCAAAATATTCGGTGCATTTTTCCGACCATGCTGGAGGCCTTTGACGAGATGCAAAAATCCGGCAACTGGTCTGCCGTTTGCGTTTACCCCACGGAAACCATTCGTGCGCTCCTGGAAACGGAACTGCGAAAATTTCCGGGCATTTCCCAAAAAATTCGGCTAATTTTCATGGATGAGGCGCAAAAAAATCCCATTGGTGGGCAGCTGGTTTTAGTGAGCTCCGGAACCATGTCCTTCCAGTGCGCCTTGGAAGGCATCCCCGGCGTGGTAATTTACAAAACCAGCCCGTTAACCCACTGGATTGGACGGCAGTTGATTAAAATTCCGTTCCTCGCCCTGGCAAACATCATCCTGGGATACGAATGCTATAAGGAATACATCCAAGACGGGGCAAGGGCTGATGTTATTGCGCGTCAACTACTTATGCTCATCAACGCGCGATCGGAGTTCAGGGCCGTGTCCAACGAATTACGGAAATGCCTGATGGATCAGGAATGCGACGTCGCCAAATGGCTTTCCCGCTGATGTTTTTCCGCTTGCATCTCGAATTTATCATTCCATAATATCCTCTCTATGGGTGAAGGTCGTTTGAAAGGCAAGGAAGCGAACCCGGCCGATAAGGTTGCAGATAGCGGGGTGTGTAAAGGATCCCGGCGGCGGCTCTATTTATTCGGTGGTATACTCGTCGCTTTTGTCATTGTCGTTTTATGGGGGGCCGCTGTGATTAAAGGCGGATGGAAGCGGCGGGAGGACCAGCGCTTCCTTCGCGATGTGGCATTAATTCAAGAGGCTTTCACGCAACTGGCCGAAGGTGACACGGAACATAATTTGGCCCCCGTCGAATCGAAGGGGAATGCAATCGTAGATTCCGAAATTGCCAAAACGCCCATTAGCGGAAATTGGCACATTCAGCAAACGCAGCAAAAAGATGGTCGCGTCCTGACGGAAATCGTTGTTACCAATCCAGATCGTTCCATGAAAGAGATGGAAAAATTGGATGCCAAAATCGATGATGGCGACCTTGCCACGGGGAATTTTGTCCTCAAGGGCAAGGACTCCTACGGCATCGGCGTCATGGAGAGCCGCACGGTTGTCACTGCCCCTCCGGAGGATATAGATATCCGCAATGAGCGGGTCGTCATCAATAATAAAGATCTTGATAAAAATTATCTCAAGCGGAGCGACACACCCCGCGATGGTAAATGAGTCGCGCCATTTGGCCAAATTCGACACACCATTCAAACCGCAACCTTCGCACGGATGGCTGGATGTGGGTCGTAGCCGATAAACTCAAAATCGTCATATTCGAAGGTGTCCATGGTTTGGCCGCGATCGGCTATGTTTAAATGTGGAAGCGACCTTGGCTTTCGCGTCAATTGCTCCCGCACCTGGTCCAGGTGATTCATGTAAATATGATGGTCCCCGAGCACGTGGATGAATTCCCGCGGGCGCAATCCGCAAACGTGTGCCACCATGTGTGTCAATAGTGCATAACTGGCGATATTAAACGGCACCCCCAGAAACAAATCTCCGCTCCGCTGGTAAAGCTGGCAGCGCAACTCGCATTCCTCGGAAACGTGAAATTGGAAAAGTATATGGCAGGGCGGAAGAGCCATGGAGGGAATATCTCCCACATTCCACGCGGAAACCACATGCCGCCGGCTTTGGGGATTTTTTTTGATGTTTTGGATTAACTCGGCAACTTGGTCGACGACCCGCCCATTGGCGCCTTTCCACGAACGCCACTGTTTTCCATATACCGGACCCAGCTCGCCGTCGGCATCGGCCCACTCATTCCAGATGCGGACCCCGTGTTCCTGTAAATATTTTACGTTGGTGGAACCCCTAAGGAACCAAAGTAACTCATGGACAACGGATTTTACGTGCACCTTTTTCGTCGTCAGGAGCGGAAAGCCTTTGCGCAAGTCAAAGCGCATTTGTGCACCGAAGCGACACAAAGTCCCCACGCCCGTGCGATCATGGCACGTGACACCACTATCCAAAACGTCTTTTAATAAATCCAGATACTGTTTCATCCGCCAGAATTCCGACCGCCTATGCATCGGCATCATCAGCGACCATGAGATCACCTAAGGTTCCGAATTCGCTTTGGCTGCCTCCGCTTGAGGTCGCCGCGCTAACATTCTTCCAGGCGTTAATTTCCCGCTGGAGTTCCGTGGCATCGTACTCCATGGCTTTAATCGATAACGCGACGCGCTGGTTTGCCACCTCGATCCGGATAATCCGCGCCGTAACCTTATCGCCCACATTGAACAAGTCGCGAACCCGATCCACGCGCTCCTCGCTAATTTGCCCGATGTGGATGAAACCATCGATTCCAAGACCTAGTTCAACAAACAATCCAAAATTGGTTATCTTGACGATTTTTCCTTCAACTTTCTCGCCGACCTTGAAGTGGTCGTCGATGTTGAGCCAGGGATTGGTGGCCAACTTTTTTGTGCTTAGGGCAATGCGATGGCCGTCAAGGTCAACGAGGATAACTACCGCGTCCACCTCGTCACCGACCTTGAACACCTCCTCCATACTCTTGGGCTTGCGCGTCCAGGAAACGTCGGAAATGTGAACCATCCCGTGGACACCGGGCTCGATTTCAACGAAGGCCCCATAATTCGTGAGGTTGCGGACAACGCCATGTATCGTTGTACCAACGGGATACTTAACCGCGATTTGATCCCATGGGTTATCTTCCAATTGGCGCAATCCGAGGGCAATTTTCTGCTCCTCCTTTTGAATTCCCAAAACAACCGCCTCAATTTCCTGGGAAATCTTAAGAATGTCACTGGGTTTGGATATCTTCTTGGTCCACGACATCTCCGTGATATGGATTAGGCCTTCCACGCCATTTTCTAATTCAACGAAGGCGCCATAGGGTACCAAATTGACCACCCGTCCATGGACACAGGCACCGATGGGGTAACGTTGCTCGATATTATCCCAAGGATTTGCAATGGTTTGCTTCAGCCCCAGGGACACACGCCCTTTTTCCCGGTCGATGTCCAGGACCATGACTGTGAGCTCCTCGCCCACGCGCACCACCTGACTGGGATGGGTCACACGCCCCCAGCTCATGTCCGTAACGTGCAACAGTCCATCGACGCCATCCAGATCGACGAAGGCGCCATAATCCGTGATGTTTTTTACAATGCCCTTGACTGTGTCGCCCACGCGGAGCCGTTCAAAGAGCTCCTGGGACTTGGTGCGCCGTTCTTCTTCCAAAAGCTCCCGCCGGGAAACGACGATATTTTTCCGTTCGCGGTTGATTTTCACAATTTTGAACTCATAGGTGCGGCCAATGAATTGTTCAACGTTCCGAGTCGGTAAAATATCCAATTGGGACGCGGGCAAAAAGGCGTCCACACCAATGTTGACCAGCAGACCCCCGCGCGTTTTCCCCTTCACCTTGCCGACGACGGTACCGCCTTCTTCGGCGCTCGTCGCGATGCGCTCCCAATTCTTTTGCTGTTGGGCGCGGTCATAGCATATGACGGGCGTGCCGTTGGAGTCTTCCAATTTCTCCAAATAGACCTCAATCTCCTGCCCCACCTGGACCTCGTGGGGATCTCCAAATTCCGACAGGCGGACACTGCCGTCGCATTTGGCCCCGATGTCCACCAACACATCACCCTGCCGAATTTCAGTGACGAGTCCTTTAATAATCTGCCCCGGCTCAAGACGTGCCATTGCACTATCGGCCAGCAGTTCCTCCATTATGTTTTGCATTTTATTGCCCCCGGTTCCCCGAGGGGGTTAGAATTAATAATAAAGACCAAAGTCGCCGATGCGACGACTCCCACACCGTGCACTCTTCGAAGCTAGACTCTTTCCGCAAGACCTAATTGGGCCTCCTGAAAAAGTTAATTTTTGGGCACTTTTTTTCCGTGAAATGCGGGATTCGGAGCCACAATTCCGACGAAAATTGTCAGCGCGTGCGGAAGCGGCCATAGAGACGATTTTTGCGCGTTTGTTCTACGAAGTAGGCCAGCGTTTTTTGGAACCTTTCCGGCGAACGTTTGCGCCAATTATCGATGGCGGCGACGCGGATATTGCGATAATAGGCGGGGAAGGCGCAAAAGTTTTTCCAAACCTCCCCGTCCTTTCGTAAAATTTCCAAAATATCCTCCGGCATCACGTATAAATTCACGTCCAAATCCGGGAGCACGGCGGAACCCGCTGGCGTCATCTTGCCTGCCGCGATCAATAGCCGGGCGTGTTGCTTGTTGACCTCGCTCCAGGAACTTTGTGCGGCACGGGGGCTAAACCGCTGGGAAAGCGTCGTCGGGTCATAGGATTTGACCATTCCGTCGATCCAACCGAAGCACAGCGCCTCCTCGAGGGCTTCGAAGTAGGAAATCCTCGGCCGTTGAGTGCTCTTATGCGGAAAAAGAAGCCAAATTTCCCGCTTTTGCATCCCGTTCTCCTGCAGCCATCTCCGCCATTCATCCTGGGAAGCTGGACAAAGATATTCGGGCGCGTTCCGTGGCCGTTGATTTTTCATATTTTCAGGAATTTATCGCATCCGTCACGCACGCCATGACTTCCCCGATGTCCATGCGCCGTTGCTGCGTCGAATCCCGCTCCCGCAGCGTCACAGTTCCATTTTCCAAGGATTCGAAGTCAACGGTGATGGCAAACGGCGTGCCGATTTCGTCCATGCGCCGGTACCTGCGCCCGATGGCTCCCGTGGCGTCATAGGCCACATTCCAATGTTTCATTAACTGCTTATGTATACCCTGCGCCATGTGGACGACCTCGGGCTTATTTTTAACCAGCGGTAAGATGGCCATTTTTACCGGTGCCATGCGCGGATGTAGGCGCAACACGGTCCGCTCCTCGCCGCCAATTTCATCCCGGTCGTAGGCGGAGCACAAAACCGCGAGCAACACCCGGTCCACACCGACGGATGGCTCGATCACGTGGGGAATGTATTTCTGCCGCGTTTCTTCGTCGAAATATTCCAGGCTCTTTCCGCTTTCCTCCTGGTGGCGGGTTAAATCGAAATTGCCCCGTGCCGCGATTCCCTCCAACTCCTGCCAGCCAAAGGGATAGTGAAATGTGATGTCCGTGCAGGCTTTGGAGTAGTGGGCCAGTTTTTCCTTCCCGTGCACCTG
Organism: Puniceicoccales bacterium; assembly: GCA_031259325.1. Taxonomy (GTDB): domain Bacteria; phylum Verrucomicrobiota; class Verrucomicrobiia; order Opitutales; family JAIRLM01; genus JAIRLM01. The sequence continues at coordinate 15,875 of JAIRLM010000023.1, read as the reverse complement.
AAGACTGAGCAATTCCGGACGAATTCCGATGGATTGGTGCCATCGGAGGCGCTCCTCCACCCATTGCCGGTGAAAACTTTCCCAGTCCGCGTCCGGGCCGATGAAATATTCCAACTCCATCTGCTCGAACTCCCGGGAGCGAAAAATAAAGTTTCGCGGCGTAATCTCGTTGCGGAAGGCGCGGCCGATTTGTGCAACCCCAAAGGGAAGCTTTCTATGGACGGTATCTAAAATATTTTTGAAATTCACAAAAATCCCCTGGGCGGTTTCCGGGCGCAGATAGGCAATGGAGGCATCATCACTGACGGCGCCCACGTGCGTGGCAAACATGAGATTGAAAGCCCGTGGTGGTGTTAGCGCCCCGGGTGTGCCCGTGGCCGGTGACGGAATGAGCCTCTGAACCGCCTCCGGCGCGTCCATGTAGCATTCCAAATGTAAAGGTTGCAATTCTCCGCGGATGGAAAGTTTACTCTTCAGCCGCTGAGCCGCTTCTAATGCCGCCGCTTCCATGGAAGCATCCTCCAGCACGCACACGTAGCCAATTACCTGACCCTCCACCACAACCGGCGCGTAAAAAAGTTGATCCGCTCGATAGCGCATTTTGGATTCCCGGCAGTCGACCATGGGATCGGAAAAGCCGTCCACGTGCCCCGATGCCTTTAAAACACTCGGGTGCATGATAATGCTGCCATCAATGCCCACAACGTCATCCCGCCGGTGCACCATGTCCTGCCACCAGGCGTCCCGGATGTTCTTTTTTAGTTCGCAGCCGAGGGGGCCGTAGTCATAGAATCCGGCGAGTCCACCGTAGATTTCCGAACTGGGGAAAATAAACCCACGCCGCCGGCAAAGGGACAAAATGTCATCCATGGAAACACCCATGGGGCCGTTCTTGGAAGAAAGCCTGACAATTCAAGTGCCATCTCCGCGCAAGTGTGTGTGACCGCTGGGCAGCTGTCGCCGGAGAAATTTTTTTTTGTAATATGCAAATGGAATCGCCAATTGGAGCAGTACGTGCTCTAATTATAACCATGAAGGATCTGGCCAGATGTGATTGTTGCGGTGCCCTAGCGACGGTTTTTCTGACGCAGGTAATAAACGGCGCGGCTACGCATCTCCGTCTGTGCGAAAAATGTGCCAGGGAGCGGGGTTTCCTCGATAGTTCCGGTATGCCGCCGAAGGGACTGGCGGGATTTTGGGATTTTCGAACCCGTGGAACCGCGGACAGGGGAGTCGATCTCGTGTGTCCCAAGTGTGGAATGACCGTTGCCAAGCTTTGTGCCACATCCCGGGTTGGTTGTGCCCAGTGCTATTCCACCTTCCGGAATGTTATTTTTGAAAAAATTCCAACTTATAGCGGTGCGACGCAATTCATGGGAAAAATCCCGACACTGCTTCCGGAACTTTCAGACGCGGACTGTCCATTTGAGCCGCATTCAACGGACGATAAACACGGGACATGTCCGTCCGGCGATGGTCACGTGCGCAAATTATTTTCGCACCTGAAGCTTGCCATCGTGGAAGAGCGCTATGAGGACGCGGCGCAGATTCGCGACGAAATTGTCACCTGCAGTAGAAAAAAATGTGGAAGGTCGTTGGCGCGCGGCAAAAAAGATGCCTGAATCCGTTTCCAGTGTTGCGAATGAGTTGGCAGTAGTTTAGGCACACGGGCGTAGTCATCCGTTTTCTATTCTATGACAAATTTTACGCCTCAGAGGCCATTCAAAAAGTCTGAAAAAGGTGGGCGCCGCTTTGAACGAGGGCGCATGGATCGTGGTCCGCGTTGCGATGAGCGAATCCGAGTTCCCGAGGTGCGCGTAATTGGCCCAGAGGGTGAGCAATTGGGCGTTATGGATACGCGCGAGGCCCTTGCGCTCGCAAAATCCCACGGGCTTAATCTGGTGGAAGTGGCGGCCATGTCCTCGCCGCCCGTGTGCAAAATTGTCGATTATGGTAAATACAAGTATTCGGAGGGCAAAAAAACAAAGGGGCATGCAAAGCCGAATGCGGCGAAATATAAGGAGTTGAAGTTCCGTCCCAACGTCGACGTCGGCGATTATACGACAAAAATTCGCCGCGGTATCGAATTTTTGCAAAAAGGGATGAAGTTGAAACTCACATTGATGTTTCGCGGCCGCGAAATGGCCCATCAGGAAATTGGACACGAAGTTGTCCAGCGAGCCATTAATGACCTGCAGCAGTTTGGCGCCCTGGAAACGCCACCGAAGTTATCGGGCCGCATATTCATCGCCACCCTGTCGCCCAGGCCGGCAAAGCCACAGTCTCCAACGGTATAGTGGGCCGCACGGGCATTTTCGGTAATGCCCGGTTGTCATGTCGGTTAAAGCAAAAGCGGGACTGAATCTCCCGCAATTTGGTTGCATTTGCATTATCCGCCGATGAAGGCGGAAACCCCACTGAAGCAAGCCAGAAACCCAACGGCTGCCGCGTACACGCCCGTAAATTTTCCCGCCACATCAAGTGCGAATTTTCCGATGTATCGGGCGCCGAACATCGCAGCGGCAACGATGGCAAAAAACGCCGTAAAAGCGGTAACGATGGCACCCCCAAGAAAAAGCCTTCCATGAAGTGTCGGGTCTTCGATGGAACGGGTGACAATAACGGAAATCATGCCAGGTCCCGCGAGGAGTGGAATACCCAGCGGAGTAATGGCAACTCCCAGTAGGGCCTCTTTTGTCGCCACATTCATTTCACCGGCGGCCGGCTTCCCGTCACCGGCGGCGTCAAAAAGGAGGCCAAGGCTTACAATCATCAGGTAGGTCCCGCTGGCAATTTTGAACGCCGAAATGGAAAAGCCGAAGAATTCAAGGACGTAGGAGCTGGACAACGCAAATATTACCTGAACAAGCGCGGCGACAAAACATGCAACGAAAGCGATTTTTACACGTTCTATTCCGGATCGACCGGGCGTTAGGGCTAGAATGACTGGGATGAAACATCCTGGGGCGGTCAAAACCAAGAGTTGACCAACAACAAACCAAAACACGGAAACAATCTTCTAATCTTTTGGCTTTCCCTGTAAAGAATTTCCCGCGGATACGCAAGTTGCAGATTTCGTCGTAAAAAGCGGTTCGAATTTTGCATAATTTTCCATTGTGGCCAAAGCCCGTTGCTCGAGGTTGTTCTGTACCGAAGGGAGGCACCACAGGGCAAAGGATGTCAAAATTCTTGCCAACGCTGGCGGGTACGCTTCCTGTTTTTTAGACAGAAAAAGTGCGTAAATGGCCAGCTTGCGCAGCGAATCCGGATCGTGGGCCAGCTCTTTTTCGGTCCTTGTCGCTTCATCCGCTGTAAGCCGTCCAATTTCTTCGATTTTGCCAACGCCCCAAACGGCCGATTCAACGAGAAATTCTTCCCCAAGCGCGGGAATAATCATTTCTTCAGCCATGAAATCCCGCATCGCGTGGCAGAATTGTGCCAAAACATCCGCAGTCCGGCATAATGTTTCAAATCCAGTGCTTCGAAGCGTTAACCCGGTTTCAGCAACCACTTCTTCGGAAATATTCATCGACTGCAAGGGGCACGAAAATTTTTCCCAATCATTGGGATCTATCCGATATTCGCCGGACGGATCAGAGGGGAATAGTTTTTCCCGAAGAAAAGTTAGGCGGACCAATTGTCGTTGGCAGCGGATGAGCCCGTCGTCCTTCTGTGCAAGGGCGGCTAATATGCCGAGAAAAACGATGGAAGCACAAAAAAAATCGGTTCGTGAAAAATTTTCTTTCTCTTGGGATTCAATGCATTTAACTAGACGTTCATGGCCTGGTTGAGGTAAAAAAAAAGAACTCCTGCGGCTCCTGCGGAGCACACGCTGGGAAATTCGTCTGATGAGTGTATGGACGCGTCTAGGATTTTGCAAAGTATTTTCGGTAATGATGATTGGAGAAAAAGGGGTGGCTTGTAGGCTGCGTCCAACGAGTATTTCCTTATCGCCCATGTTAACATAATGGGAGCGATGGGCAAAATAGTCAATCGTTTTTCCCCGTTTGGCGCGCTAGAGCCGTTATTTTGACTGCCCACTCGCCCGTAGCATGGCGCGGACGTACTGTGCCTGAAACCTGCGGACGGTTTCGCGTTGCACGGCCAGTGCCGCTGCCGGGTCCGCTGCATTGAGGACGGCGGCCAGGGTTCCATTGATGGTATCGTACTCGAGATTTGAAAAATCTCCTAGAATTTCCTGGGCAGCCATCGCGTCTTCCACGCGTCCCTCCGCTCGCGCGGTTACAATTGCTCTCCATGCGTCGATAAGTTCCTGGTGGGGAATAATAAACGCAAATTTAACAATCCATTTAAGTGCGTTATACACGGGAGCCGTTCGTTCCGGATGAAAATCAAATCCGCCCAGGCTAGCGTACGGGTTGTCATCACCGGTGCGGTAGGCGGCGAATTCTGGTGCATATATTCGCTTATTGATAGGCGGACGATATAGCGTGTGTACCACCGGCCCACCGGGAGTACCGGCATTGAATGCGAATATCTTTTGTCCCGCTTCCCCAAGGATGTATTCTAAAAAATATTTGGCAACGGTTGCGTTGGATGCGCCGCGCAGAATCCCTATGGGATCCGGACTGGTGGCAGACCCATTTTGTGGAATAATGAATCCCAGGCGTTCGTAGCCGCAGCGTGCATTTTCCGCGGCACACTGTGCCTTCCCCATGAAATCGACGATAATTCCGGCGGCGCTATTTCCCATGCCAACGTCCAAAATCATCTTAGAAGGCGTATCAGCAAAGTAGCGCGTATTGGCTGAAATAAGCTGAATAATCTGCAAACCACGCAACCAGCCCATACGAATGGCCCGTGCCTCCGCCTCGGAACCACTTTGTCCTCGCAGGGCAGACATAATTTGTTGCTGCACAATCATTTCGAGCGCCTTCAAGAGGGCACTGCTTTTCGTGGGATCCGCCAAAGCAACCGTACCAATAAGTTGCGGATCCGCGAGCTGTTCCCACTGGGAAACATTTGTCCTATCTAAGCCCTTCATGGCGAGTACGTCGGAATTATAAATAATGCCAAAAGTACACAGCACACTTCCGTACCACCGGCCCGCCACGTCCCAAAGATCACTCCCAGCAAAATGCTGGGGAATAACGTCATCCCCTAGAAGTTCCGGGTGTTCCGCGCCAAATTTGGCGTCCACCAAAATGCCTTGATCCGCCATTCGGGCGAATTCGCTGATTCCTCCGCCGAAGAAAATGTCGATTCCGGAAGAAACATTCGAATTGTAAAATGCGGCGCACACGTTACATTCCATGGGAGTTTTCCATCTGGAAGGGTCACCCGAACGGCTCGCGAAAATTTGCGCAACTTCGGCGGTCCACGGGCGGTTCAATTCTTTTTCCCAATAATAGCGGAAGGCGCCCGTATAAACACTGTCCAAATAGCGGACAATTTCACTAATTCCGCCAAGATAGCGCCAATCCACAAAAACCGTCCGTCCGGTTTTCATTTTGTACCACTCGCTAAATCCATGACTTAATTCATAGCGAATATTCTCGTTATGTGCCACAAGAATAACAACCGTATCATCTCGCTTGATATCAATGGCGCTGCCCTTTTTCCGCATAGCAAAGGGCAACCCACAAACAATCAGCAACCCGCACAAGGTAAACAACCATTTTTTTGTCATACGCGACGCCCGAAAACTCCTATACGTTCTTCTAGCAGCAAAAATTTCTTTACCAATAAAATTATCACCGCCGACGGCCTATTGGTCCGATTGAGATTTTTTTTCAAGCGCCTCCACACGTTTGAAAAGTCCAGGAATGCCCTTGCGAAGGACATAGAAGCGATTGGCCTCATTGACAGGCATGGCTGGTGTTCCGCGGACCACGCTTTCGGCCGGAACATTTCCAGGGACGCCGCACTGGGCGGCGATTTGCGCCCCATCGCCGATGTTCACATGCCCGGCGATCCCAGACTGCCCCGCGAGAACCACGTGGTGCCCCAGCGTTGAACTTCCCGCGATACCCGCCTGGGAGACGATGAGACAATCGCTACCCACACGGACATTATGGCCGATTTGGACGAGATTATCGATTTTTGTTCCAGATCCAATGCGGGTTTCTGCGAAGCGGGCCCGGTCGATGGTGGTATTGGCGCCAACTTCCACGTCATTTTCAATGATTACACACCCGATATGGGGCAATTTGTGGTGAATTCCTTCCATGGTTTCGTATCCAAAGCCATCGCAGCCGATGACCGCCCCACTGTGAATGACAACATTTTCTCCGAGCCAGCAATTGGCATAGAGGGTTACCCGTGGGTGGAGACACGTGTTACGGCCAACGTGACACCCATGTCCGACAAAGCAATGGGCGCCAATGCGAACACCTGTTTCCATGCAAACGCCATCTTCGACAATTGCCAATGGGCCGATGTGTGCATCCGACGCAATTTTTGCCGTCGCATCAACGATGGCGGTTGGGTGTATTCCAGCGAGTATGGGCCGTATTTGTTCCCGTTCGATGGCGGCACATACCTTTGCAAACGCCCATGAGGGATTTGTCATTTTGAAATAGGCCCGCGTAGCACTCGGGGATCCTCCAAAATTCTCCGGAACCAGGACGATGGACGCCCGGGAATTTTCCACAAGGGCGGCATACTTTTTATTACCGAAAAACGCAATGTCGCCCTCTTGAGCTGCATTAAGCGCAGAAACACCACGGATGGTACCTCCGTAGCAGCCAACCACGGCCACCGGGCGGAGGAATTCAATTAACTCATCCTGGGTAAAATTCATGCGACAAAGGTGAAAGCCGGTTTACTAATCGCAAATACAAATCAACCCCACGGGCAGACATTCGGTCGGAATAATGGAGCACGGCGGCGTACACAACTGGGCTACCACCCTTACTCGCTTAGATTTTTTAAGGCCGCAGCCTCCTCTCGTTTTTTTTCAAGACAAATTTTGAAAATCCGCGACAACGCCGCACTCAGGAAAAATATGGCACACGAAAGCGGAAAAAGCCAATTCATCGCAGCGCAAAAGCTCACGAGAACCGGAACCCCGACCAAAAGGGCGGGTACAAAGTAATTGGCGAGCCAGAGGGCCCCCATAGTTCCGATGATCGCCAAAACCACGCCGGTAAGCACATTAAACCCAGTAACCTTTCCCGCATACGAAACCACCTCCAATTCCAATTGTCTAGGATCAGGTCCTGTGTCTTCTGTTGATTGCACAGTCACGTGCGGAAATTTGAATCAATATCCCCGATGCAGGGCAAGGTATTTTCGTGCCGATTCCGTGTTAGGGGAGAAGACTTACGCCAACGCTTATTTGCCAGCGGTCGCCATGAAATGTTTTCGATCGAATGGTTAAATCCGCATTCCAACACCAGGCGTTGTTTACACGGCGGCGGAATTTATAATGCTGCTGAATCAGGCCGTGCGCACGCACATCGTAGCGCCAAAAACACCCGATCCAGTTGTTACAATTGAGACGATAATGGAAATGCAACCCGTATTGATTGGAATTGTCTCTGAAAAAATTATGCGATAGTGACAAACGCCACAGCATGGCATCGTGGAGGGAAAAATAGGCGTGCAAATCGTTAATAATCAGACGGACCATATCAATTTGGCTTGAAAGTTGCATGGAAAGAAAATCTCCCGGCAGCAATGAGAGTGTGGTATAGAGGTCCGACCAATGCCTTCCGTCCTTGGGATTTTTGAATTGCAGGTCCTCGAAAAAACTCAACTCGGCGAATGTGTGCCGTTGCGTTTTATTTTTCATGGATTGGAATAAATTTTCGACCCCTAGACGGAACACGTGCGCGGCCAAGTTATCATCCGTATCCAACCGTTCCGCGAGATTGATGGATGGCATGGCACTATTTGGAATTTCCACGTCGAGCGGTACGGGAGATTCCCTTTTTCTCTGCCAGGTGTGGCGGTACTGGAGGATGGGCGTCACCCGATGGCTGATGTTATGTTGCTCCCACTTGGGCAAGGAGACGTCCCAGTCGCCAAAAAAATCCATGCGCAGATCGCAGCCGATTTGCAGGCGATTTTGCAAATGATTTGCGCCATCATCCATTAAATGATACAATGTGGTTCGCTGGCCGATTAACGGTTTAAATATGAGAAAATTTTGCCACTTCAGTGGAAAATCCACACCGCAGTACGCATCCGCCCGGAGGATGGATGGCAAATTGTCCTGCCGCAGTTTCAAATGGGCCAGTTCGCAAAAACCGCTGTAATAGGCAGGAATGCTGGGGAAACGCGTGGAAATCCTTTCATAGCGCAGCTGCGGAAGCCGTTCCACCGTCCTTTGGTCGTCATTGGCATCCGTTCGCACGAGAACGGAAGCAACGTTGTTTTGCCAGATGTAATTGGCCTCGAGGAAGTTGTCGGGAAATTGGTTTCGAAGGAACTCCCGCCGTCTGAAATCCCGCCATACCCAGGCATCGCTCATGTGGTTAATTTCGCCGCATAGGTCGAAGTTCGACCTAATAGCTTGATTGTAACGTAGTGTAATAAAGTTCCGAGATTTTGTCCCGTGGGTCGCATGAATGTCGCTTAATGAGAAATTTTTATCGTGAATAAACCCACCGCGCAATCGCGCCTGGAATGTTGGGTGCATCACGTCCAAAACAGGTCCGACCAAAATCCCCCGGCGTGTATAAAAATCCGCGTCAAGGCCGTATTTGGCGTGCGTACCGGCGGGGAACAGGAACTGATGCTTGCCGAAAAAGCCGAGCCTTTCCCGGCGACCATAGCTTATGCGGGCTTCAAATGGCGATTGGCGCACCGGCGTTGAAAAATAAGGCAGGTAAAATACGCCGCAGTTGCCAATTTTAAGGGCTGCACCGCGAAATCGTATGTAGTCCATGTCATCGATGATGATGCGTTCCGAAAAAATACCCGGCGTGCATGGTCCCGGTTCGCCAAAATAAATTTCACCATGGCGCAGGACAATGCGCCGTTTGCCGTCCTTTTCCGTGTACCGCGCGGATTTTGCCCTTCCGCAAAAGAGACCATTGGTCAGGCGGACGTCACTGACGACGAATGTGTTATCCCCTGGGCTGCCCCGTAACGCTTCACCGGCGAGCATGAGCGTGTCATCGCTGTAGCAAATGCCGTTGGATGCCTCCACGCGCAGAGGACCATATTGCAAATTGCCCGCGGCAATGTATGCATTGTGGGCCATTCGCGCCACAGCACCATTTGGGTCATCGGCGGCGAGATTATTCTCCGGGCTATTTGCGGGAACGGGTGGTGCGGCCATGAGCCACACGGGAAGCATGAGACCCATCGGATGGAGCCAAAAGTTCCTGAGGATGCGCCGCTTCCGCATGGGGACGACGTTGTTTGGCAAAGGCATGGGAGTCGATGGTAAAATGATTGGCCGACGTGGACGTGCGACGGGATTCATCGCCCCAGGCGGGAGTCGAACGTTTTCGCATTGATTTTTTAAAAAAATTCAACAATTAAATTTGCGAAAGATTAATTTTTCATGAATTTGCCGCAGAGGATTCCAAGGCGTCTCGCAAAGGACGCAGTCAATGCCATTCCCCTCCGGCAGTTTGATGGAAAAATCATTTTAGTAGATACGAAGGAGCAGGCGCGGTCGGCCGTTGAACGCCTCTTACTTTGCCCGCTGCTAGGCTTTGACACGGAAACCAGGCCATCCTTCCGCCGGGGGCAGCATTTTGACCCGGCAATCGTGCAGTTGGCTACAGACGAGGAGGTTTTTATCTTCCAACTGGCCAAGTGCGGGAAACTCAGCCCGCTCATTCCCGTCCTTGAGTCGGAAAAAAACCTAAAAGTTTGCGTTGGCGTCCAGGAAGACGTCCGCCGGTTGAAAGAATTTCAAAAGTTTATCCCCGGTGGATTTGAGGAACTGACACGCACCACCGACGCGCTAGGAATTGAAGACCGCAGCCTGCGGAAACTATGCGCCATACTCCTTGGAATCCGCATTTCCAAGCGTGAGCAGACCTCTGACTGGAGCCGGGACCGCTTGACGGACGGCCAATTGCGCTACGCGGCGACGGATGCGTGGGTAAGCCGGCAAATTCACGAGGTGGCCTCCAAATTGCTTTCCCAGGGCATTACATGTGACGAAGATACGTAACCGTGTCGTCGCACGTGGGTTCAGAAAAGTTGTATTTCACGCACTTGACATCGGTGGGCATTTTCCCAACCGTTCGCGTGTTGCGAGTGTAGCTCAGTTGGTAGAGCGCCACCTTGCCAAGGTGGATGCCGAGGGTTCGAGTCCCTTCGCTCGCACCATTTTTTTATACCATGCGGATTCTGGTCGTAGGCGGTGCCGGTTATTTGGGAAGCCATTTGGTTCGCGAACTCTTAAAGCGCGGTGATGAGGCGGTGGTCGTCGACAATTTGATGACGGGCCGCCGCGAGTTTTTGCCCCAAAAGATTCCGTTCTTTCAAATGGACGGCGGGCTGGCCGTGGGCATGGAGGACGTCCTGCGGAAGTACACCATCGACGCCTGCGTGGTCTGTTCCCTGCTGAACGGTGGGACGAGGTCTCTGGAAATGCCGTTTCATTATTACCACAATAATTTCATTGCCGTGTTCTATTTGTTGCAAATGCTCGTTAAACACGGGGTTCGCCGGGTGATTTTGTCCTCATCCCTGGATATTTATGGAACCGACGTTTCCGGTCCGGTGGATGAAAATACTGCAACCAACCCAGCAACACCGCTGGGAAAAACGCTGTCCCAATGCGAGGACTTTTTGGACGATTTGGTTCATGCGGAAAAGTTGAGTTGCATCGTCTTGCGCATGGGAAACATCGGCGGTGCCGCCGGGGACGCAAACATCGGCCCCTGGCCCGGTTCTAATAATTTGGTTGCCGCCCTGATGGACGTCGCCCATGGATCCCGGGAATATATTTCCGTATCCGGCGATCCAGCCTTCGACATCCTGCACATTTCCGACGCCGTTGAAGCGCATATGGTTTCTCTGCGCCGCCTCGGAAATCTGGCAGGAACGGAAACGTTTGTTTTGGCTTCGGGTACGCTGCTGCCACTGAGCCAAATCATAGCCCGTGCCGAAAATATCACGCATAGGAAAATTCGCACCCAGGACGGCGAAATACCATTCGATCCAATACCCGCGATGCGAACGGATGTAACATTGGCCGTTCAAGAGCTCTGGCGGCGCGCACCGTTAGACATTGACCGCGTCCTCTATGGCGCATGGGAGTGGCGGAAGAAATTTCCGAAGGCGAATGCATTCGTCTCGGGTTACGATTCATAAATCCCGCTGCCAATGAGTCGTGGGCCGTCGTAAATGGCGCACGTTTGCCCAGGAGCGAGTGCGCGCTGGGTTTGGAAAAATTTCACGATTGCCCGCCGATTGGGATAAAATAAAATCTCCACAGGGATAGCGGGATCCCGATACCGCACTTTAGCTAAAAGACGTCGACGACCAACCAGCGGCTCGCTTAAAAAGTGCACATTCATAAGTTTTACGGAATCAACGGCTAATCCGTTTTGCGGATCCGACTCGAAGGCAACGACGAGTTGATTTTTTGCCAGATTTTTCCCGATGACCACGAATTTCTCAAAGTCGCAATTGGACGGCAATCCGATGCCCTTGCATTGGCCCAGTGTGTAGCGATAAAGCCCCTTGTGACGACCGAGCACTTTTCCATTTGGTGTCACAATTTCCCCTGGCTCCTCGGCCAAATGGGAGCGCAAAAAGTCCTGCAGTGAAACTTTGCCGCCCAGAAAGCAAATGTCCTGGCTTTCTCTTCTTTTGGCGTTTGGTAATCCAATTTTTTTCGCAAGGTCACGCACTTCCGTTTTTAAAAGTTCGCCAACGGGGAATAGCACGTGCAGCAACGCTCCCCCATCCATACGCGATAAAAAATACGACTGATCCTTCGTGCCATCGACGCCCTCCAGAAGAAAAAATTGTCCATTTTCTTCTTCGATGCGGCAGTAATGACCAGTGGCCAGATGGGAAAATCCATTTCCGCGTGCGTATTCCAATAACGCGCCAAACTTGATGAATTGGTTACAGAGAATGTCCGGATTTGGTGTGATGCCACTGTGATAGCCGTCGATTAAGGGTTCAACGACGAAATGTCGGTATTTTTCAATCATGCTAACGATAGCAAATGGGATATCCAAAAATTCCGCCACCGCCCGCGCGCTTTCCAAGTCTTCTCGCCAGGGGCACTCCCCGAAGCCATCCTCATTTTGCCAAGTGCGCATGTAAGTGGCGGAAACATCCATCCCCTTGGATTTGAGCAAATGGGCTGCAATCGCGCTATCCACGCCACCGGAAAGGGCCACGAGCACCCGTGAAATTTCGGAAGAAATATGCCCAGTCATCGGGACCGGTGTCTCATTTTTCGTAATCGGAAGCAAGCAACCATGGATAAATACGCGATCATGCACGGAAACAATTCACGCTGCCGCCAGCAACCAATGCATTTGTCGATGTTTTTGTGATTCGTGTTCAAATACGTTCGTTCTCCGGCGATGCCTTATGTACAAAATTTAAATTTTATTGACACTCCGCTAAAATTTTCCAAACTGTCTTTTGATGGACGTTAGTGTGCGAAATGATCCGCTGGGCACTTTCTCAACCACGAATGTGAAGGAACCTACCACCGTCCAAGTGGCTCGTGATCCCAGAATGATTACCATTTCCAGGGAACAGGAAATAAAAGCCCTTCGAACTTCACAACAATTGGCAATGAATCCAATGCAACGAAAAGAATGGGAAAACCTCACAGCCCTCGCAGCTAGTGATTTTAGGGAAAATTTTCCACGCCTTCAATTGCCAGAATTCACACCAGGGTGGGTTATTGTTGGCCAAAAACCCGGCGGCATCGAAGGCGGTTGTATCGTTCGCCGCACTTGGACTGATGCTGACGAAAATTTTGAACCTGGTTCCGGTGTCCACGCCGCAGTCATGGATTTGCACGCAAATGGACAACTTGGCAGTTTTCAGGATTCAACCGTTGAAGAGAGTTTGAACGCACTGCGCAGTGCCAATAAAAATAATTCGGAATTCCAAACAATCTATAAAAAAATTCAAAACCACGATGAATTCAATAAAAGCTTCATGGTAAAAGTCATTTTTGGCGAAGATGACATCAGCGGTAATACATACTATTGTCCTGGCGCAAGAAAGGGTTCCCACAGGCGATGGACGGCTCGCAATGACTGGGAATTACGCCAAGGAGTTATAAATGAGTATCTTGCCCTCCGTGTGGCCGGCGCACTTGCCGCCTACCTTGTCCCGAAGGCACGTTTAGGAAAAATTGACGACGGCCCATTGCCGCGATTTTTTCTCATGACGGAAATTGGCGGAAGCGGAATAGGCGAACAAGTCCGCGTCGAAACGGCCGATAAAATAACCGTGCCAATCGATGAAGAACACTTTGCGAAAGAAGCATTTAAGACCGCATATGCCATTACCGTTGGACTACTCAATGATTGGGACGCCAACGCGGATGATAATGTTGGAATACAAATCTCCGGCGGACAACGGCGACCATTCATGTTCGATTTGGGACATGCCTGTCCCGATGCATTCACGATGGACGCGCGAACGCTGATGCCAACCTGCCGCGGTGGAGGTGGCTGGTTTCTTCAAACATTGAGACGGGTTATTGCATTTCTTTTCGGAACTTGGGTTTTCCAAATGGGCAGATTTTTTTCGGATGAAAACTTTATAACCGTGACAGACCGTGCGGCTGGCCTGCGAAATTTGGTGGATCGGCAAAACGATATTTTCCAAGCCCTTGACACTTTGATTGAGCAATTTGCCGGCGACGACGATGCCTTGCGAATAGTGACAGGTATGAGAAATACGCTTGAGACACGGATTTCGTACTTGCGGCACGTGCTCGAAGAACACGATGCGCTAATGCTTGAACCTGGCGCTGCCGTCAACTAGATGACGACGTCTAATGCAGAGCTCATTTACGCGCAATTTTTGCATCATCGCCCACATCGATCACGGCAAAACGACCCTTTCCGACCGCCTCCTGGAGCGCACGCAGACGGTTTCCGCCAGGGAAATGCAGGCGCAGTTGTTGGATTCAATGGATTTAGAGCGGGAGCGGGGGATTACCATCAAGAGCCACCCGGTTTCCATGGTTTATCGCCATCCCTCGGAAGGAGAATTTTTGCTCAACCTGATGGATACCCCGGGGCATGTGGATTTTTCCTATGAGGTTTCCCGTAGTTTGGCCGCCTGCGAAGGTGCTCTTTTGCTCATCGACGCATCCCAGGGTATTGAAGCGCAAACCGTTGCCAATGCGTTACTTGCCATGAATCAGGGCCTGCATATTATCCCCGTCATCAATAAAATTGACCTCCCAAGTGCGGACCTCGACCGCGTCCACGCGCAGTTAGAAGAAATCTTAGCCATTCCACGGGAGGAGGCCATCGCCGCGAGTGCCAAAACTGGCATCGGCATTGACGAAATTTTGGATGCCGTAGTTCGTCGCATTCCGCCGCCTAGGGAAGAGGGCGAGATGCGGGCGCTCATTTTTGATTCCGTCTACGATAGCTACAAAGGTGTAATCTGCTATGTGCGCCTTTTTGGCGGAGTCTTACGCGTTGGCGATGAGGTGACCATGATGCATACCGGCCGCCGGTCACCCATTAAGGAAATCGGCCGATTCACACCGGCCATGACCGCCTGCGAAACCCTCGCCGCTGGGCATGTGGGCTACGTGGTGACTAGCATTAGGACGGTTACGGAAATCAAAATCGGTGACACCATTACCCTAGCATCCCGGCCCGCATCCCAACCGTTGCAAGGATACAAGGAAATTCACCCGCTGGTTTTCAGCGGTCTTTATCCGTTGGACACTTCCGATTTCGAAAAACTCAAGGCAAGCATGAGCCGGCTCCAGCTCAATGATTCGGCACTCACCTTTACCCCGGAAAGTTCCGTAGCCCTCGGATTTGGGTTCCGCTGCGGATTTCTAGGCCTGCTCCACATGGAAATTGTCCAGGAGCGCATCCGCCGGGAATACGACCTGGATGTTATATCCACCTATCCGAGTGTAATTTATCGCGTGCACCTCACCGATGGATCCGTGAAATCCATCGACAATCCGCAGTTTTTCCCTGATCGCTCCACGATAGACTTCATCGAGGAACCCACCATCCTGACCACCATCCATTTGCCCACGGATTCCCTGGGCGACATCCTCGCGCTCATCACCGATCGGCGAGGCAATTGTACGAATACGGAGGTTGTCGATGACTCGCGGCTCATGCTCACCTGCCGCCTGCCGCTAAATGAAATTCTCATCGATTTCAATGACCGGCTCAAAAGCATTACCCGTGGCTATGGCTCCATGGACTACGAATTGGCCGATTACCAGGCGTCAAATTTGGTTAAATTGGATGTTTTGGTGAACGGCGAATCGGTGGATGCTTTTTCGTCCATTGTCCACGAATCCAAAGCCGTCGGCCGCGGAAGATCCATGTGCGAGCGGCTAAAGGAGCTCATACCTAGGCAATTATTCAGGGTGGCCATTCAGGCGGCCATTGGTAGCAACATCGTCGCCCGGGAGACTTTGAGCGCCCTTCGCAAAGATGTTACGGCCAAATGCTATGGAGGGGACATCACCCGTAAACGCAAACTATTGGACAAGCAAAAAGAGGGTAAAAAGCGCATGAAAAGCATCGGAAAGGTGTCCATACCTCAGGATGCATTTATTAAGATTCTGAAAAACTCATAAAATTACTCATTCATCAAACCTTGTCCAACAACTGCACGCAACCAATGTAACTGTTTCGTCCCTTTTTCTCCTGGAATTAAATTGAGCGATTTAGTAAAGGTGGATTTATGGGATATGTTTTACATGGAAGCGCCAAGACGACGCACCGAATTCGAAAAGAAATACA
>JAIRLM010000036.1 GCA_031259325.1 Puniceicoccales bacterium | reverse complement strand
GATTGCAGACCCGCCACCTTTTTGAACAGCCATTGCTTTAAAAATACGGCCCAACTGCCAGAAGCCCAAAGCACTAGCAAGGTTCCCGGCACAACGGCAAGTGGCACACTTGGCGCTATTGGCGAGTGCTGATATCGCAGCCAAAAACATTCGCCAAAAGGTGAACTGGAAATGTGTCGTTTTGGTTGCCAATGTATGTTTTAAGTCGCGCAAAGGATTTGCATCTCCCAACCGACACCCCCCGGGGGGGGGGGCGATAATCCTGCCGCTTTATTCATATCCATAAACTTACAGGACCCTATGAATGTGTCCCAACTTGTCAAGTTGGAAATTTTCATAAATTTTCGCGAAAATCCGTGTTTCCGTTTCTCATTTCAACATGATTTGAACAGCTGATGAATGTTGACGCAGCGGAAAGCCCAATAGTGCATCCCTTTTTATAACAGGCGCCGATGCAGACGCCGACGCCGTTGATTTTACGCGGTCGATAGTATTTGATCAAGATGATTGACATTGCCCGCGCCATTTGACACAAAGGAGACTTAGTTATGAAGATTGCTGCGTCGTTAAGTTCGTTGAAGTCCAGGCATCCGGCCTGCAAAGTGGTGCGGCGGAAAGGCCGTGTGTACGTCATTAATAAGGTTGCTCCGCGGTTCAAAGCCAAACAGGCATAGGTTGGGGAGGTAATGTGAAAAAAGAAAAGCATCCGACGTCGAATCCTGTATGTTTCGTAGACGTCTCCAGCGGGAAAGAGTTTTTAACGGTTTCAACGGCGAAATTCCGCGAAACCAAGGTGATCGATGGCGTTACCTACGGCGTCATCAATTGCGACATCACCTCCGCTTCCCATCCGGCCTACACGGGTATTAAGCGCTTTGTCGATACCGCTGGACGGGTGGAAAAATTTGAAAAGCGCTTTTCCCGGCGGCGGGCGGGTGGATAGGAACGACATTCGGCCGTGGATGATTTGCGTCTGAAGTGCGGCGCCGTTGTCGAATCCATGCTCTTCAGCCGGCTCCCGCACGTGGATGGATTTTTAGATTTTGAATCGCCGTTCCAGCTACTTGTCGCGGTGGTTTTGTCGGCGCGATGTACGGACATCCAGGTTAATCGCGTGACTCCCGCGCTCTTTGCTGTTGCGCCCAATGCTCGGACTATGGCGGATTTTCCTTTGGCGGAGTTGGAAAAACTTATCCACGGCGTTGGATTTTTCCGCCAAAAGGCGCGGGCGCTTTCGGCACTGTCACAAATTTTGGTGAATCGGTGGGACGGCGTTGTTCCATTGACCTTCAAGGACTTGGAATCCCTACCTGGCGTTGGACATAAAACAGCATCCGTGGTGCTTGGCCTGTGTACTAATCGGCCGACATTTCCCGTGGACACCCACGTGTACCGGCTTTCCCGGCGATGGCAACTTTCCAGCGGCCACACACCCACCGCCGTCGAAAAGGACCTCAAGCAAATTTTCCCGCCTGAAAAGTGGTTTCCCCTGCACCAGCGTATGATCGCCTACGGTAGAACGAATTGCACGGCTCGCAAATGTGACGGTACGCGCTGTGCAATTTGTAAGGCCATTCGCATAATGACTCATCTTTAAGTGCACTTTTACGCCGTTGCGGAAAATTTTGCCCGTTCCTTGCCGAAGAATCGGAGGAGAACAGCTGGCACGCGTACGGAGCCGTCCCCTTGAAGATTGTTTTCCAAAATAGCCGCCAAAACCCGCGGAATTGCCAGCCCGGAGCCATTGAGCGTGTGGACAAACTGTAGGTTTGAGCCATCGACGGGACGAAAGCGTATATTAGCTCGGCGCGCTTGAAAATCCGTGAAACTACTACAACTCGATACCTCCAACCAGCGTTTTTGTCCACCGGACCAAACTTCCAGATCGTATTGCTTGGAATGCGGGAAGCCCATGTCGCCGGTGCAGATGGCAAGCACGCGGTAGGGAATTTCCAATTTTTGAAGCAGCCCCTCCGCATCTCCGCGCAGAAGTTCCAATTCTGCTAAGCTCTGGGATGGATGCACCCATTTGACCAACTCCACCTTGTCAAATTGGTGCAGGCGATTGAGCCCGCGCACGTCCTTTCCCCAGCTGCCCGCTTCCCGGCGGAAACACGGCGTATGGGCGCAACGGCGTATGGGTAAATCGGCCTCGTTCAGGATTTCATCGCGAAAAAAATTGGTCACGGGAATTTCTGCGGTCGGAACGGCGTAGAACCCATCCGCGGGCATTTCGTACATCATCCCCTCCTTATCCGGGAGCTGGCCCGTTGCCGTTGCACTTGTGCCGTTGACCAAAAGCGGTGGCAAAAATTCCACGTAGCCATTGGCTTCCGCCTCGGAGAGAAAAAATTGAATCAATGCCCGCACCAATCGAGCCATGTCGCCGATGTAAAAGGGAAATCCGGCACCGGTTACCTTCACGCCGCGAGCAAAATCCAGTCCATCGGCAAACCCTGGGATGTCATAGTGCGGCATGGCATGAGGCGAAACGGCGTTCGCGTCGCCCCAGGACAAAACAGCAACATTATCCTCATCCGTTTTCCCGACGGGGACGCTTTCGTGGGGAACGTTCGGAATGGACAGGTAAAGCCTTTGCCATTCACCCTCAAGAGCTTGTGCCTCGTCCGCCAATTCCTTGGCGCGGATGGATTGTTCCTTCAGCGAAGCGCGTAAATCTGCAACGCTTTCCCCCGATCCAAGGGACTTTGCCAGTCGGTCACTTGCCTTTTTTAGCTCCGCGCGAGCCAACTCAGCTCGAGAAATCTTCTCCCGGCGCAAGGAATCAACCGCAAGAAATTCATCGATATCGCAGGAAAATTTTTTCTTTCGTAGCGCAAGTTTGATTTCTTCACCGTGCTCGCGCAGGTATTTCAGGTCCAGCATGCGACCATGAATCAATGGCATCCCCGTGGCGTCAAGGGGAAATGGACAATTTACCGGCCGATGGTGCTTGATAATTTATTCATGGCTCTAGACTAGCATCTCCTGCTCCTGTTTGAAAATTTTTCGGACAATTGGAGCCAAATCGTCCTTTCTGTGGTTAAATCTGAACTCACACTCTTTGAGATGTAACGCAAAATTTGTCCCGCGGCAACCGTTAAATTTT
>JAIRLM010000040.1 GCA_031259325.1 Puniceicoccales bacterium | reverse complement strand
CAACCAGCAGCCCCTGATCGAATAGAGACCCAGACGATTATCCTCTCGGTTGTAGCTGCCGTGCCCATTGCCATCATTTCCATACCAGTTCGACTGGTTTGGTTATTGGTTGTTTTGGTGAAAAGTCTCTATCTGCTTGCTGACAATCGCCGCATGGAAGCCGCCAATTCTTTGGAATGTTTTTGGAAAAATACGCTTACGCTAATTTTGCTACCATTTAGGGTTTATTCGTTCCTTTCCCCCGCCAGGCGCAATGTGGTAAACTCCCCAAATTACGTTAACCTTGCCGACGTTGACGTTACTGATTCGAAAAATATTCCCCCAGAATTTAATCCCACAAGGGTTGGTGTCATTAGCGCGGCCGCAAGTTTTTCCGAGAGCATATGGAATTTCACAGGTAAAACAGATGAAACGACGTGGCCATCCATGGACGGTGCCACGTGCCAAGAAATGGACCGAAACTTTACCTCGGAAGAAGCCGCGGCAGCTGGAATTATTGATCCTAATCCTAACGATCCTCGTCCGATTCGCCCATTGTTCATAGGCGTCCGCGGAACTCTTTATGCCATGGATACGTATGAGTGTATGTGCAACTTTTTCGGAGGCCTTGCGGAAAATTTCGCTCCAATCGAAAGCTTTGTAGCGAAAGTGCAGCGAACCATTGATGAAAAGAATGCCGCCCTGACCGAATACAGGTATGTCCCCGTTGTCGTGGGCCATTCCATGGGAGGCGCACTTGCCTCCGGCATCGCAGTTGAAAAAGGCATTTCTTCCATTACTTTTAACTCAATGGGATGGGGAAATGAGTTGTACAGAAGGGTCGGAAGAGATGCCCTCCGTACAGCCAATACAACAAATGCACAGTACCACATAAATATATCCGTAGCGGGGTGCCATGTGTCCGATCCGAGCGCGTTCATTTTTCAGCAAGTCCCTTTGAGGACCATTCATTTACCAAACTGCACAGAATTAGCGGAGATTCACATGCGCATCAAAGACACATGGGAAGCTTACTGCAGAGAAGCTGGGCTATCCGGCGTGACCAGACCTTGAAATTCACTTATTTTCGTGGCAACTGCAGAATCCCCCGTATGAATTGCGGGATTCGAAACTGCGGTTTTGACTTCTGTGAGAGCTTTATTATACAAACTTACTCCAAAAATTGAAAACGCTTGCGCCCGTGGGCGCGAGGGGCAAAATACATCTAAGGCGTATTGGGATGTCTGTTGAGCCCGTGGGCTTCGGTTTCTCATTCGGCCATGGAAATTTATGAATATATTTCTGGAAATTTTTATGAAACCGATCAACTGGGTATGCAGTTTTGTTTTTAGCATCATCGCCTTTCTTCTTTTGGTTTTTGCGACGGTTGCTCTTTCCATTAATTTGTGGCTTCCGCGCTTGGCACCGCTGTTGGTACGGAACGATTCCGGGTTTCGACTTAAAATTGGGGAGTCTGAATCCAACGTGTTCACACTTAACTTTAACTTTTTCGATGTGATTTTGGAAAACAATGGACACTATCCCGTATCTAAATTTGTTGATCTGAAACAATTTAGCACGGATCTATTGTTTTTTTCCCTCTTTAAAAAACAAGTCACCGTTGAAAACTTCGTTCTCGATTTGCCCCAAATGACCTACGTTAAGAGTGAAAGTGGCGACGTAAATGTTGAGGAATTTCTTAGGAGCTTCTTCGGCAAGGGCAAGAAGTCAAGGGTGCGCGCTAAAGAGCAGGAGAAAGCGCAGAGGCTGGATCGTGAATTCTACTTTGATCACTTTTTGCTGCACATAGGCAAAATCGTCGTGATGGACTACACAGCTGATCCGGTTAAAGTCAGTGAAATTCGCCTGGATTATACCTTGGAAATGGAAAATGTCTCCGCAAAGCTTTTGGAGAAAAAACTTTTGGCGGATCTGCGCTCCCGTGGGGCATTGTTTCTGATGCAGTCCGTATTTAATTCCGTTAAGTTTCCGCTAAACCCGGAAAAAATTGAGACTGCCGCCGGAAAGTTTACGGAAAAGATCAAGGGCATCGCGGAGAAGGCGAAACCAACTCACCGGTAAGAAGTCCGTTTCCCCTGGACAAAAGTTTGCGCGCAGATACAGCTTGTTTCCGCGCTCGGGTGGTGAAATTGGCAGACACGCCAGACTTAGGATCTGGTTCCGCGAGGAATGGGGGTTCGAGTCCCCCCTCGAGCACCATTTCAGATTGTCGTTGACCTTTTCGACCATACCTCCTTGACTGAGGATGATGGTGGTTGTAGCTCAGTTGGTTAGAGCATCGGATTGTGGTTCCGAGGGTCACGGGTTCGAGTCCCGTTAGCCACCCCACGCGAAATATGATTGAATCACAATTTAGATATGTGCGTGGAATGCCCTCATCGTCTAACGGCTAGGACATCAGATTCTCATTCTGGCAATCGGGGTTCGATTCCCCGTGGGGGTGCCAAGTATTGGCAGGGCTTTCGAGCCGGCATAAAAGATTTCAAAAATCCTAGACCTTTCCCGGACCTAAAACATTTTATCAGAATCCCTTTGGATTTTTGAAAAATTTTTAGGATAATTCTTCATGACGAATCCCAAATAAAAAGGCAATCAAGTTGGTAGCGCAGGGCAGCAATCAACGGCGGTTAGGCGATTTAGCCTACCCGAATTTGACCACGAGGAAGGACAACCCGTGCGGGGAGATAAGTCTCTGTGCCTGTGGAAAAAAAAGACCGTTGGATACAATTTCCCGTGGGCCCATTTCGCCCGAATGCATCCAACAAGCTAAACAAATTGCCGAGGAATTAATCGGATGGTGTGAATCGAATCCTATAGAAGAAATTGCAACCAAATTCGATGGCTTTGTCGATACGGTGTTTTCAAAAGCTAACAACTTTGGATTTCTTGCAAAAGTCCAATGTAAACGACTTACTGAGGTACATGCATGAGCTCCGTGATAGTCATATTTTCGAAAAAAGCCTCTAAGCAATATCTTGACCTTCCTAAGTGTTTTGTGGCGAAAAACGGATTCGCTTGTTAATGAAACAAGCCCTTCCCCAACTGAAGGGACCGGGAAGGTTTAGCACCTAAAGGACACTTTACATCAAACATTCCACCACTGTTTCCAAGTCACTAAAGGGAATAGATCGTTCGCGAAATATTTGCCACCTTTCGTGGCCCTTTCCTGCAATGAGCAGAGTTCCCCGGTGTTTCAGCAGGGAATTTATTGCGAAAAAAATGGCATCTCGCCGGTTGTGTATGACGCGGTAGTTTTTGCCACGAAAACCGCGGACAATTTCCCCGGCGATAGCCGCCGGTTCTTCCGAGCGCGGGTTGTCATCGGTCACAATAACGAAATCGCTGTGGGCTTCGGCGATTTTTGCCATTTGCGGGCGTTTCCCCCTGTCGCGTTCCCCGCCGCAGCCGAAAAGCGTCCACAGCGTGCCTTTGCAACGCTGGCGTAGGGCCATGAGTGTCTGCTCCAATGCTCCCGGGCTGTGGGCGAAGTCGATGAATATTTCTCCGCCTCCGGGTATGGCTACTCGCTGAAGGCGGCCGCAAACGGGGGCAAAGGCGGAAATGCGTTCTAAAAATTCCATCAGCCGTCCTGGATAGGCGTTGGTGACGGCTGCCAAGGCTTGGAGTAGATTCATGGCATTAAACGTCCCAAGGAGAGCTGTTGGGAACGAATGGGCCTTCCCGGCGTGGAAAAAATGAACGATCATCCCAGAATCCGTTAGCTCACAAAGAAGTAGTCGCCAATCGGATGTGGTATTTTTTCCGACGGTAACGCATTTTTGTCCGCGGAGAAGGCTAACAAGTTTCTGCCCATGGGGATCATCCCCATTGATAATGGCACATCCGGGAACCGACCCGTTGCTGCCGTCGAAGAGGTGCAGCTTGGCGTCGAAGTAGGCATCCATGTCCCCGTGAAAATCCAAATGGTCCCGGGAAAGATTGGTGAAAACGGCACATTCAAAGGGCACGCCAAAAACTCGCCGTTGCACGAGCCCGTGGGAACTCACCTCGAGACAGGCGGAATCGCAACCTTCATCGGCCATGCGGCGGAGGAAGGAAAAAATCAATTGGGCATCCGGGGTGGTTTGTCCGGCCGGTTCGGTGTGCTTGCCCGAGGCAATTTCCACGGTACCCATGCTGCCGCAGCGCTCTCCAAGAAGGTGTCGTATGGCGTGGACGACGGTCGTTTTGCCGGAGGTCCCGGTAACACCGAGAATGCGCAGGGCGCGATCGGGGAAATCATACCAGCGCCGTTGGGCCTCCGCCCAAGCCATGGAGACATCGGGAACTTTTAATCCCCGGACCCATGGAGGAAGTTCCGGCAAACACGCCCCAACAATCGCCGTTGTTCCCCGTTGGATGGCGGCAGCGATGAAATCATGGCCGTCTCTGATCGGTCCGCTGACGGCAAAAAAAACTTTTATGCCCGGGCCTTCATCGGTGGAAATTTGTTCGTGATGCCGGAAGAGACCAGCAATGGGCATTTCCGCGGGAAAGATTCCGCTCCCGGGGAAGATATCGCACCAACGCTTCACCGCCAAAAACACAGCA
Organism: Puniceicoccales bacterium; assembly: GCA_031259325.1. Classification (GTDB taxonomy): domain Bacteria; phylum Verrucomicrobiota; class Verrucomicrobiia; order Opitutales; family JAIRLM01; genus JAIRLM01. Next base: position 5,619 of record JAIRLM010000040.1, on the reverse strand, counting down.
TCCAGTAAAGTCTTCCAAGCAAAGGCATCACTCGGCTCAGCAACCTTACGAAAACAGACTTCTTAACTTCGCCAGCAGCCCTGTTGCTCGCGGAGGCGGGAGAGCGGGCACCATCACTACTGCCCCAGGACTTTGGACTTTTTTTTTACCATGCACTTCAGAGGGCTCAACGGGAAGTGACACTACTTGTGGCAAGATTTGCTCACCGGGAATCTCCGTAACACTCATGGTCGCAGGAACAAGAGGAACCGAATCAGACCCTCCAATTCCAGCCCTAATACGAGCCGCCTTCGCATCGGATTCTCTGGCTCTCGCTCGAAACAAAGCCGCTTTGGCCTGCAGCGCCGCAATTTCCGGATCGGAAGAGGGCATTTTACCACCAAAACCACCCCCGTCGCAGAAGTCCCGGAACATCGCCTCCGTCCTGGCATTGATATCATCGACACTCAAGCCAATGAGAGATGCGTCCGTTTCTCGTAGCATGCGGTCAATCTCATCCCACGCTGCGATATGCTCCGCTTCGGAAACGTTTTCCGGGATAACCGTTCGGCGCGTTTCTGGGTTGCGTATTAGCTCGTACCTATGTGTCCTTCTTTCTTCTTGATCCGCGCGAATTTGCGGTTCCCGGACATCATACGCACTAAGTATAAACGCCGCCGCTTCCGAAAGCGTATACCCATCAAACAAAAGCGCAGAGTACATGCCCCTTATCTCTGGCAACTCTGCAGGAAGACACACTACAAGCTGGCACAGCGCCACCTTGGCTCCGACCTCACTATAGAAACGATTCCTCGGCGGCTCCCCGCGCGATCTGCTTCCCTGCCTGATGCCCGCAGAACCGAGACCAGCCGCACAACCATCGCCACGACCGACCGCCCAGCCATGACCATCACTTCCTGCACCACTTGCGTTCATATAACCCCCTAATTTTAAAATTAACTTTCACCAACCAACCATGTGCCAACCCTCTTGAACACACCCATCTTTTTGCGTCGCAGATCACGCTCAACTACCTCTGCCTGCGCGACACATTGCCGCGCATTGGCCGCCTTTGCTTCAACCTCAGCCCGTCCAGCATCGACCTCGGCCATGGCCAACTGCGCCATCTTTTGGGTCTCCACAGCTTCACGCATTGATTTCTGCCGCACCGCATCGCGCGACAAACCATTCAGCTCCTCGCAAACTACCCCCAACTGCTTAGTCACTTTACTCCATGAATTTTTCCTCTCTTCTTCACTCATGACTTCATAACTCTCCGCATGAAGCTTAAGGGTCGTGCCAAGACTCACCACCGACTCGATGCCCCACGTTTTGGCCATCACCAAGAAGGCCGCGTTTGACAACATCAAATTGTTCATCCGTATTTCCATAAAAGAGCGCGCTACCACGTCCGGTGATACTCCAGGAGTCTTAATAACAAGCATAAGCTCGGAATTTTGCCCCTGCAGAGCAGCCGACACTTCTCTGAGCACTGCAAGACCCGCTTGAAATTGCATACGCACAACATCCATCTTGCGATGCTCACCTCAGCTCGGAAGATGAGCAAACAAAAACATTACAAATTCTAAACATTCTCTCATTTGACGTGATCATGGGAACCATTCTCGCCGAAAACACTTGTCTGTCAAGCACATATAGATCAAATCGGCTCAGCGGCGGCGCAGAACAAGCTGAGCCGTGGAGCTAAAGAATACACCTCAAATTTTCCAACCCAAGTTGATGAATTTCATCCACGGCGCGGTCGATGGCATCATTGACCTGGTCAGCAAGAGTGCCGACTTCGTCGGCGCCAGCCAAGACGGCAACAAAATACGTGTACATAATCACTCCCAGCGCTTGCCCAGAATGAAGGCCGCAATACGCCCCAACCGCAGCCGTCGCCAAACTCACATATACGCCAAGGTTTGCGCAAAGAATGCGCGCGCCTTCACAAGCAACGCCCGCATTGGTCGATGTACTGACGAGTTCCGCCAATCCTTTATCGCCGGCGTTCAACTTACCACTTCCATTTAAATGCCCGCCATTCCGCGATTGCACAGCAAACTCAAACTCTTCACTTCCAGACGACACAAAAATCGCGATATCTGGATTCCTGGAAAGCCAAACTAACAAATTCACGGCACATACTGCCAAATTTTTCGTAAAAACCACAAAAAACATAGTGTATTACGACGTCGTAGTCAGTTGCGATTTTTTTGTTTTGCCATCAGACTTTATCCACGATTTTGTCGGCGAGGCCGTACTCAATGGCCTGTTCCGCTGTGAGATAGAAGTCCCGGTCCGTGTCCTTGCGAACCTTCTCCAGCGGCTGTCCGGAGGCACTTGCCAGGATGCGATTCATTTCCTCGCGGATGCGTTCCATTTCCTTTGCGTGAATGTCAATGTCCACCGCCGGCGCATAGATCTGCCCGGAGATAAGCGGCTGGTGAATCATTACTTGCGCGTGCGGGTAAAGCAAGCGGCGGCCTTTTTTTGGCGCGCAGAGAAGAATGGACCCCATGCTGGCGGCCATGCCCGTTACGACCACGGTCACCGGCGAGGAAAGCAATTTAATGGTGTCGTAAATGGCCATGCCCGAGGTGGTATGCCCACCCGGCGTGTTCATATAAAAAGTGATCGGCTTGCCCCTATCGACGAGGTCCAAGTAGACCAATTTCTCCACGATGTCCTTCGCCGTGCGCTCATTCACCGCACCCCAGAGGAACACACGCCGCTCGTCCAAGAATCTCTCCTGGATTTTCATTACCACCGGCACGTCTTTTTTTTCGTCCTCCGTCTCCTCCGGATCGTCATCATCATCCATTTTCATCGCCAATCTCCAATTCCGTCTCCACCGGTTGCGCGTAATCAACGTCCGGAAATCCAAAGCCAAAAAGTTTCAGAAAACCAGCAATATATGCATCGTAATCCGTTTCCGTGTGTAAATTTTCCGTTGTCAGCGCGGGCCACGCCGCCGCCACCGCCACCTGCACGTCTTCGCGGAGCTCTCTGTCGTCCATGCGAATGCGACCGGCTTCGTCAATGGTCGCTTTCCCGCCGTAAAGTTCGGAAAACAGGCGGTGCATTTGCTCGATGCAGCCCTCATGGAGATGCATTTGCTTCATGACTTTGAATAGTAAGGAAATGTACAGCGGGACCACCGGGATGGCGGAACTCGCTTGGGTAACAACCGCCTTGTTGACGGAAATAAACGCCTGGCCCTGAATAGGTTTTAGCATTTTCCGAATCCTCTGAACCGCCAGATCCAAGTCCGCCTTCGCCCGGCCAATGGTGCCGTCCTTGTAAATGGCCCAGGTGAGTTCCGGCCCGATGTAGCTGTAGGCCACCGTGCGTGCCCCCTGAGCCAAAACCCCGGCTTCATGTAATGCCTCCATCCACAATTGCCAATCCTCGCCACCCATCACAGCCACCGTCGCGGCAATTTCCTCCTCCGTGGCCGGGTCAATGGTCACATCGTGGACAATACCCCGGTCCGTGTTAACCGTTTTTCCTTGAAATGTTTGCCCCGTCGGTTTTAGCACGGAATGAAAGACTTGGCCGGTTTTGGGATGCGTTCGCCGGGGAGAGGCCAGGCTGTAAACAACCAGATCCACCTTTCCCAGTGACTTTTTAATTGCCTCAATCACTTGCGTTTTAATGACGTCGGAAAAGGCATCGCCATTGATGTTGATGGATTTTACCCCGGGGCAATTTTTCCGCAGCTCATCATTGAAGGCCACCGTGTTATACCAACCGGCGGATGCGGTGCGATCCCCCTGGGCCGGGCGCTCGAAGTAAACTCCTACGGTGTTCGCGTTGGCTCCAAATGCGGCGGCGATGCGGCTGGCGAGGCCATATCCCGTGGATGCGCCAATGACGAGCACATTGCGCACGCCTTCTATGGGTTTTTGTTTCCGGACGTGGGCAACCTGTTCCCGCACGTGGGCCGCACATCCAACTGGATGAGCCGTTGTGCAAATAAATCCCTTGATACGCGGGTCAACGACGCTCTTTGCCATACTTAGGCGGGTTTAAGTGTTTTTATCCCCGGTGGAAGCATTTTTTGTCGCGGTGGCCGGCCCAAGCACGTCAATGTAGGTGATGGTTTGCGGTGCGATGCCGATGAGATAGCGGCGACCCTCGCACTCGGCAATGGCCAGATGATGTTTTGCTCCGAGGGCCAGTGTATCGCCGATGGAAATTTTGGCCGTCTTTTTCGCCCGGCCGCCGTGTTTACGCAGGTAGACGACCCCGCCGGCCAATGCGCCTAAAATGACAACCATGGCGGTCGCTTTAAACAATACCTTCCCGACGGATATTTGGGGAATAATCGGGATAACTGGGGTTTCAAAATTTTCCGAAGGACCTCGTAAATCGTCCACGGTTAAAGCATTTGCGCTCGCTGCGTGTGCTGACGGCGGAACGTGCAACGCGGCCACGGGCGGATTCTGGACCGGGCGCTTATCGGTAAGTCGCCTGGCAATTACCACATACGCCATGAGAATGAATACGGCGGCGAGTATGAAGAAGAAACGTTTCACGGAAAACCTCTGGTAAAAAATGCGGTTTTTGACAACCATTTTCCGCAAATGGCAATCTATTATGTCTATCACCCCGAGGGTTTTAGTGCGGACACGTCCCGCGTTCTGCGGGATACGGAGGCCCACCATCTGCTGCGGGTTTTGCGGGCAACGGCCCGGGACCAGCTCTTTATTTTCGACGGCAATGGAGCCGTTGGCCGATGTTTTCTCCAATGCGCCGAGCCCAAACATTGCACCGTCGTTGTCGAAGAAGTGGCAAGTTTTTTGCCGCCTGCCCGGCTAATCCTTTTGCAGGGAGTGGTGAAAAATACCGCCATGGACCAGATTATCCACCAGGCGACCGAGTTGGGTGTGACACAAATTTTTCCCATTCTCTGCCAAAACGGCGTGGTTTCAACGGATGAAACTCACATGAATAAACGATTGGAGCGTTGGCGGCAAATTGCCATCGAGGCCTGCAAGCAATCCAAAAATCCATTCCTGCCGCAAATTTTTCCGCCGCGCTCTTTAGGTGAATCAGTACAAGCCCTTTCCAGGGAAACATTTAAAATCGCTGCGGCGTTGCAGGAAAATAGCCACCCTTGGGCGGAATGCATCTTTCTCCTGGCACCTGCTCGAACCGTCGCCGTGGCAGTGGGGCCAGAGGGGGATTTTTCCGAAGACGAGTACGCAACTTTAAAAGCTACAAACTTTTTCCCATTGACCCTCGGCCCGCGTATCTTGACCACACAAACGGCAGCAGTCACACTAATTGGAGCGGTTCAATTAGCGCGCGGTTCAGGGAAAAATTCCAATTCCTGGTCGGGATGGCCGGATTCGAACCGGCGACCTCTACGTCCCGAACGTAGCGCTCTACCAGACTAAGCTACATCCCGCCCGCGCATCCACATGAACGGAACTTCGCCACACCACGCAAGCGCAAAAGCGCCCCGGCTAATTATTCGATAAATTGGACTTCTATGTTCAATTTTCCTGTATGGCCAGAATTTCCGCGTACTTCATTTGCCCGTTTCAACGCCAAATCGATCATTTCCATTGTAATCTGCGGATCCATATCCGTTTCCTTCACAACCTGCGGATCTTGCTTTGGAACGTTAAC
>JAIRLM010000039.1 GCA_031259325.1 Puniceicoccales bacterium | reverse complement strand
TGGATGATTCTTCCTCCAAACGACTTAAGCCATTTCTTTGAAGGCAGCGATGGAGGTTGGAACGCGTCAACGCCGGAATTTTATCCCTGAGAGCAATGAAGACATCATCGAGTGGCAGTTTGGTGACCCGGCGAAACTCACAAACAACGGCCTGCTCCATTTCATTGAGTGAACTGCGCACTTTTTTGGGCCCAGACTTGTGATCGGCAACGTCTTCCCGATGTTTCCACTTTAAAATGGTCTTGAAGTTGACTCCGTAGCGTACGGCGAGGGTTGCGATGCTCTCTTTAGAGTCGTGTATTTCTTTTCGAATTCGATGCGTCGTCTTGGCGCTTCCATGTAAAACATATCCCATAAATCCACCTTTACTAAATCGCTCAATTTAATTCCGGGAGAAAAAGGGATCAAACACATACTTTTATGCCAATCTTCGCCATCGCAACAAGATGGCGCGGGTTTGTTTGCAAACCGCTAATAAGTCCGGAGGCGGCCAATAGGGCCAGGGATGCCTATGCATGCAGGACTTAATGGCGCGTATGCGGATTTGATGAACTCTTTCGCCAATCTGTAGGTCACGAAATTGGACGGATAGGCGCGAAATGTTGCCGATTTGTTGGTGGCGCGCATCAGCTCCGTCACGGAAAAGTTTCCTAAGGCACTGTTTGTGCTTACTTAGTCCGGATTCAATTGAGAATAATATTATGGCGGATATTGCCAACCAATTATATTCGAGCCCTCATGACGAGATGAAAAATGCACTTGCATTGCAAGTGGAAATGTTTTGAAAAGTCAACCGCGGGGGGTTAGCTCAGTCGGTTAGAGCATCAGCATGACACGCTGGGGGTCGCTGGTTCGAATCCAGTACCTCCCACCATTGTTTTTCGATGAAACAAGCCATTGGAGGCTATGCCGGTTACTTTAGAACCAACGGATGGGCCATTCTGGTCCCTCTGTGCGTTATTTTTCTTACCACGGTGGGATTGCTAGTCCTATCGAGTGCAAGTCTTTCCTTTGTCCGCCACAATTACCTGATTAAGCAAGCCATGTGGCTCGTCCTGGCACTGGCGGGTTGTGTGTGCATGCTAAATGTGCCGATCGGCTGGCTGTGGAAAAATGCACGCTCCACGTATATTATCGCCATCATGCTACTGATTGCCGTCCTCATCCCTGGCATCGGCCTGCGCATCAACGGCTCCCGGCGGTGGATTGGCGCAGGCATCGGAAACATCCAAATTTCCGAGTACGCCAAAGTCGCTTTCTGCCTCTACTTCCCAAGGGTGCTTATCCAGTCCGCCAAACGAGCGTTCTTTCCATCCCTGCTCATCCCCCTCGCCCACATCGGCATCTTCGCGGTTTTGCTCCTGATGGAACCGGACTATGGAACCACGGCGCTGTTCCTTCTAACAGGTATGATGCTGCTATTCCTTAACGGCTTTAGCGCGAAAACGCTTTTCGCCTGTGGTATTCTCGTTTTTTGTCTCTTTGCGCTGATGGTCGTATTAAATCCCGTTCGCCTGGGCCGGCTGCTGGCATTCATGAACATCGAAGCCACAAAGACCACCGGTTCCTACCAGCTTTGGCAGGGCCTGGTGGGATTTCAAAGCGGCGGATCCCTGGGTGTGGGACTGGGGAATGGCCGCCAGCAGCTATTTTATTTACCCGAAGCACACACAGACTTTATTTTTCCAGTCCTTGCCGAGGAACTGGGTTATATTTTTGCCCTTCTCGTTATCGTCGCCTATGTATCTCTGTTTATCATCATCTGGGTCGAGACATTCCGCATGCAAACCATGGATTTCTTTTTGGCCGCCAATGGACTTTCGCTGTTTTTAATCATACAAATTGCCATTAATCTATGTGTGGTCATGGGATTGCTGCCTACTAAAGGAATTGCCCTGCCATTCATAAGCTACGGGGGATCCAATCTAATTTTTAGCTATGGCGCCATTGGCCTCCTGCTTAATCTTTTTCGCACCTCCTACTGGGAGGACCTGTCGTGGAATCCACACGCCAAACCCGCGCGAAACGGGTCTCCCATAAATGCGGGAAAAAGTTCAAATTTCTGAATTTCGTCCCGAATCTCGGCAAAAGTATCTGGGAGAATACCGAAATAGCAGCGAAATGTGCTTGCTTTGATTTGCCGCCAAATTTGGAATTGCTGCGCGTGCGTGGGAAAACGTAGACATACGGAATGCTATTCCTGCGCGACGTACTCGCAAACATCAATCACCTGCTCTGGGGGCCGCCCCTGATCCTTATTCTTGCCGGCATGGGTTTGTATTTCACATTAAAACTCCGGCTGCTGCAGGTGTTTGGCTTTCGGCGGGCCCTCGCCTTTGTTTTCCGCGGCGATGACGGCCATGGGGATGTATCCCATTTCGCCTCTCTTTGTACGGCACTCTCCGCAACCATCGGCACGGGAAGCGTCGTTGGCGTATCAATGGCCATTGTCGCCGGCGGCCCGGGTGCGCTCTTTTGGATGTGGGTCATGGCGTTTTTGGGGATGGCCACCAAGTACGCGGAGGGATTTTTGGCAATTAAATTCCGCCGCATGGGTGAAGACGGAAAAATCGCCGGCGGCCCCATGCACTATATCGAGATGGGAACGGGCATTCGTTGGTTGGCCAAAATCTTCGCAATTTGCGGCATCTTTTCCGCCTTGCTGGGAATGGGAACCTTCGCCCAGGTGAATTCCATCACCATGGCAGCGGGAAATTTCGGCATTCCAAAGATCGCGACCGCCATTCCGCTCACCCTGCTGGTGACAATCATCATCCACGGGGGCATCCGCCGCATCGCCCTCCTATCCGGCTGGGTGGTCCCGTTCATGTGCGCATTTCATATCATCGCCTCCCTGGTGGTTTTGGGCATCCACTTCCGGGACATTCTTCCCGGTCTCGGCCTGGTCATCCAAGGCGCCTTTTGCCCGCGGGCAATTTTGGGCGGATCTCTCGGAATTGGGCTGTATACGGTCATGCAAATGGGTGTCAGTCGCGGGACCTATGCCACGGAGGCCGGTTGGGGGAGTGCCGCCATCGCCGCTGCGGCAGCAAAAACCAACGCACCCGTGCGACAGGGATTGGTATGCATGACCGGCGTATTTTTTTCCACCATCGTTTGTACCATGACCGGACTGGTGCTCATCGTCACCAGGGACCAGACAAATCTATTCCAAACACCATTGGAGGGCATTGCGCTGGTTTCGCAGGCATTTACCATGAACATTGGTTCTGCCGGACGCTATGTGGTAAATTTAGGGCTCATTTTCTTCGCATTTACAACCATCCTGGGCTGGAACTACTATGGCGAAAAATGCTTTCAATATCTGTGGGGATTGGGAAAACTCTCCATTTATCGCATCCTGTTCATCGCCATGATTGCCCTCGGCCCACTGCTGCAATTAAACACCATATTCATCGTTGCCGACATCTGCAGCGGCCTGATGGTTATTCCCAACCTCATTGGATTGTTCCTATTACGGAAATTAATCATCTGCGAGTCCACATCCGGGTGATCCCGCGTTGCGGACTTTCGCTATTTTATGTGAACATTGAAACTGGCGGCATTTTTGTTGTAGAGCATTTCGCAGATGGACCACGCGATGGTCACTATGGATATGACTGCAGTAGTCCCGCCTAAAGTCCAAATGGCTATCTCCACAAGTCGATGAAATGGAAAGAAAAAGGGGCATAAAATACCAGCAATTGCCAATGGCGTACACGTACATATCACAAACCACATCAATGGGGTAGGTTTACCGGGAATGGGCAGTCGAATGGCCATGGGTTTGTATTCCACTACGCCGGACGACGGTGTTGCATTACTCATGAATGCCATCGTCTAAATGGCATATGTTCCAATGAAGCAAGTCAAAAAGCACCTATTGCGAATTGCGCGACGATTCTTATGCAGTTTATTACGCGACCGCAACCGATTGGAAGACTTCATATTTCTTTAAAATGGCCAAACTTTCCAAGTTTATTGCCACGCGGATTGGCATCGACTGGGTAAGCACGCGAAAAAAATCTCCCTCACGGATGACGATTTCGGCGTATAAATTTCCCGGATTTTCGGCGGCATAGGCGGCAAAGGCGCCGATGAATTCGCGCAGCTTTTCCGGGGCCATCCGTTCCAAGGTAATGCGCAAACATCGGCCCGTGCGTTGGATATATTGTTTCCCGTCAACGACTTCCGTAACATTAAGTCCCCGACGCTCGTCCTGGATGCGCACGGTACCACGAACGACCACGATGGCACCTGAGATAAGCAGGTGGGCATGGCGCTCGTAGGCATCTGGGAAAAGATTAATCACGTGATCCCCACAGCGGCAACTGAGCTGCACGTGGGCCCATAGGCGGTTGGAACTTTTGGTGATCTTTTTTGTGATATCGCCAATGCTGCCAATGAGCGTAAAAGCCTGCTGGTCACGGAGTCGTGTCCCATCCTCGGGGAAGTCATCAATGGTGCGCTCCAATCCGCAAAAGCTATCCAATGGATGTCCAGAAACATAGAATCCCAATAATTCCTTTTCGTGGCGTAATTTTTCCCCGATGGACATGGGATTTCCTCGGATTTCAATGAGACTTTCCAATGGATTCTCCATTTCAGTGCCAAAGGCGCTGAAGAAATCATTTTGCGTGCTATTTTCTTCCGATCTTCGCCCGAGCAATGCCTTGAGAATCCGTTCCATGGAATTGATCAGATACTGACGGTCGGCACCCAGGGGATCAAAGACGCCGGCGAGGATGAGTTTTTCAAAGACCCGCCGGTTGGCTGTTTTGGCATCCACGCGCCAGGCGAAATCGGCAAAGCTTTTGTAAGGACCGTTTGCGCTGCGTTCGGCTAAAATGGCCGCAGTGGTTGACTCGCCCATGCCCTTGACCGCCGCCAATCCAAAGCGGATGCAGGCGCTTTTCTCACCATCTGCAGCCACGGGAGTAAAATATTCCCAGGAATGGTTAATGTCCGCGCCAAGTACGGGAATGCCGGCGTTGCGAATGTGGGAAATGAGCGAGGTAATTTTTTCCGGATTGCTTAATTCCGATGAGAGCAGGGCGGCAAAAAATTCCATGGGATAATGCGCTTTGAGGTAGGCGGTTTGGTAGGCGATGATGGCATAGGAAATGGAATGGGATTTATTGAATCCGTATCCGGCAAATTTGGCGAGAATGTCGAAAATCTCATTGGCCTTTTCGTTGCCAAGTCCGTTTTGCACGGCACCTTTCACAAAGACCTCCCGTTGAGTATCCATTACCTCAACTTTTTTCTTTCCCATGGCCCGCCGGAGGATGTCCGCGCCACCCATGGAATATCCGGCAATCACCCGCGCCGCCTCCATTACCTGTTCCTGGTAAATCAGCACGCCGTAGGTTTTTTTACAAACCGACTCCAGCAATGGATGGGCATAGCGGGCGCTTTGCGGGTTACGCTTGCCACGGATGTACTCGGGAATCCACTCCATGGGACCCGGGCGATAAAGTGCGCTCAAGTCGCTGATTTCGTCGATGGAGGATAGTTCGAACTGACGGCAAAGGGCGCGCATGCCCTCGGATTCCAATTGAAATACTCCGACCGTGTCCCCGGCGTTAATCAGAGCAAAGGTACCCGAATCGTCCAAGGGTATTTCTTTAATGGCAAATTCTCGGTTGGTCCGGTGGATAAAAGTTTCCGCATCGTTGATCACCGTCAACGTCTTGAGTCCAAGAAAGTCCATTTTAAGCAGGCCCAGCTCTTCCACAAAATCCTTGGAATACTGTGTGGTCAAATTGCCGTCTTGCAGTGTAACTGGAATAAGGTTTTCGCTGGGCTCGTCGGAAATTACCATCCCGCAGGCGTGGGTTCCTGTGTTGCGGACCGTGCCTTCTATGACCTTTCCCTGTTCGATAATTTGATGGATTAGTGGATTTTTTCGAATTTCCGCCTGCAATTCCGATGAGCGTGCCACGGCGGTGGCCAGGTCAATGCCCAGCTCATCCGGAACCATTTTGGCAATGCGGTTGGCCTCCACATATGGCACGTCGTTGACCCGCAACAGGTCGCGTAGAGCCATCTTGGCGCCAAAGGTCCCAAAGGTGATGATGTTGGCCACGCCGTCTCGCCCGTATTTGGTGCGCACGTAATCGATGACCTCATCCCGCCGGCGCATGCAGAAATCGATGTCGAAATCCGGCGGTGAAATGCGTTCCGGATTAAGAAAGCGTTCAAAGATCAATCCAAAGCGCATGGGGTCAACGTCGGTGATGCGGAGGGCATAGGCCACGATCGATCCGGCCCCCGACCCGCGCCCGGGACCAACGGCAATATTTTTTTGCAACGCCCATCGGATGAAATCCTGTACGACGAGGAAGTAGTCCGTGAACCCAGCCGCAATGATTACGGCCAATTCGTTATCCATCTGCCGCACGATATCCTGCGACGTGATGGCATAATCCAATGATACGGCGGGCTGTCGATCCGGGTGACCACAATCCACCCCGTAGCGTTCTTGTATACCAGTGATACACAGCGATCGCAGGTAATCGCCCTTGTCCACGCCTGACACTTCCGGCGGCATGGGAAACACCGGGTAGTGATTTTGCCCATAGGGCATGGAAAAATTGCACATTTCCGCCACGCGTAGGGTATTTTCCAGACACTCCGGATTATCCTTAAAAATTTGAAGCATTTCATCGTAGGATTTTAAGTAAAACTGGTGCCATGGCATGCGCATGCGCTTTTCGTCCCGAAGTTTGGAACCAGTTTGAATGCACAGCAGAGCGTCGTGGGCCTCCCAGTCATTTTGATGGACGTAGTGCACGTCGTTGGTGGCGATGGTTTTGAGTCCGTGGCACTTGGCCAATTCGAAAAGGTCCGGGAGAATGCGCCCTTGCTCAGGGATGCCGTGATTTTGCACCTCGATGAAAAAGTTTTCTTTGCCGAAGACGTCCAAATACTTGGCAAGCGCCTCCTCCGCGCCGGCCTTATCGCCGCGTACCAAGCAATCCGGAATACGTCCCTGGAGGCAGCCGGATGTGGCGATGAGCCCTTTGGAATAGCGGGCGAGGGTTTCCAAATCCACCCGAGGTTTGTAATAACATCCCCTCGTATGTGCCTGGGACGCGATATGGCATAGGTTGTGATAGCCTTCCAAATTCTTTACAAACAAGCACATATGATAGAGTGTATTTTGATCCCGGTGGGGTCGATCGGCCATGGTGAGATCCCAAAGGGTATAGGCTTCATAGCCAACAATCCCGTGCAGCCCCGCTTTCTTGGCCTCTTTGAGAAACTGCGGGGCGCCGAAGATATTTCCATGGTCCGTCAGCGCGATGGTATCCATGCCTAACTCGACCGTCCGGGCACAGAGACGGTCCAGCCGGCAGGCTCCGTCTAAAACGCTATAATCGCTGTGCACGTGGAGATGTGCGAATTTAGCCGGCATATTTTAAGAAAAAGAAAATCAAACATCCCTTGGCCAGGATTTTCCTTACGTCCACCGGTGGAACGGCTAAAAATCTACAGTCGAATTCTAGAAATTAATAGGAAACTCCGTGCTACGGCAATGCTGCTCGAATGGATTCAATTTTATCTCTTGTTGCGGCATATGATTTATTTGGTTTATGATCCCGCCGGGAGTGTTTCTTGGTATTTGTCTCACTGCTCGACAACGCGCCACACACTCACATGAACGGAACTTCGCCATACCAGGCAAGTGCAAAAGCGCCCCGGCGAATTATTCGATAAATTGGACTTTTATGTTCAATTTTCCTGTATGACCAGAATTTCCGCGTACTTCATTTGCCCGTTTCAACGCCAAATCGATCATTTCCATTGTAATCTGCGGATCCATATCCGTTTCCTTCACAACCTGCGGATCTTGCTTTGGAACGTTAAC
>JAIRLM010000021.1 GCA_031259325.1 Puniceicoccales bacterium | reverse complement strand
CCCCAGGCGGCGCCGACAATTCCAAGCCTCGGGAATGGGCCGAGGCCAAAGACGAGCACGCTGTCGAACAGGAGGTTAAGTAAGTTGCAAGTAAAAACCACATAGAAGACCAGCTTTGTTTTTCCGCGCCCGGAGAAAAACGCGGGCAGGACGCAAAAGCCAATCAAGGCAATGGGTACGCCGGAAATCAAAACGGCCAGGTACGGTGTTCCCAATTCCCGGACGCACTCGGCCAGCAGGTATGGTGCGAGGAAAATGCCGATTGGTACCAGGGGGATGAAAAGCAGTAATCCAAACCACAGCATTTGCCAGACGGTTGGTCCGATTTTGTTGTAATTACCGCTTCCATTGAACCGGCCGACGAAGACATTCGCAATAAAGGCGATGTTTGCGCCCGTGACAAAAGCCGTCCAAACCCAGGGCAAGACGGCCACGTTGGCGTTGAATGCCTCCTGTGAATAATGCGCCAGGACCAGTCGATCTCCGAGGGTCATTAGGGTTGAAGATGCCGCTGCCAGCACTAATGGCCAGGCGATTGCCCACAACTCTCGCACTGACCCGCTGGGGTATTTGGTTAGGAAGCTCATAAAATAAAATTTGTTTCAGCGTAATGCACTGCCCTGTTGCTACCGCGTGAAGGATTCCGAGGCAAGCCTAAACCTCTGGCTGACGGTCGGCAAATTGCCTATTTGCCCAGTTGCTTGCGGGATAACCCTTGGGCACGGATAAATTTATTAATAGCTTGCGGTGAAACGCCTAGTAGTCTCGCGCAGCGGGATTGGTTGTAATCCGACAGCTCGAGTGCGTGCCAGATAATTTTTTGCCGTAAATTTCCCAAAAATTCCTCAATTTTGAACCCGACGGACAATTCCGGAAGTAGCGCGTTGATGTTTGTGTTGCGCAGTTCTTCAGCCACTATTTTTTCGTCAAAACTGATATCATCCTGCGTCGCATAGAGTTTTTCGATTACAGCATATAGGGAGTGAAAGTTTTGAGGATATTCTCGGGTGGCCAACTGTTCCAGCGCCCCGACGGAAATCCGCTTGGCTGCCCCATGTTCTCGATTCAGAGCGCGAATTTTCGCGAGAATATGCTTTTGCACATCGCTGCGCCGCTCGCGCAGAGACGGCACGTGGATAACGCCGCTTTGAAGTATGGGCCTAAGCTTGGGGCCGCACGACAACAGGAGTTTAGGAAAAGCTTGCACGTCAATGGTAATTACCGGACGCGGACGGGAATCGGCGGTGGCGGCGCCGAACAAAAATTTGCCAAGTAACTCCTGGCAGAGGCTTTTGGGAAGAAGTTCCGGACGATCGATTATGACCGTTTGCTGCGTGGAAGCTTCCATGTTCTCAAGGTAGGCTTCCATCTGGAAACAACTTGGTCCATTTTTAACAATTGAATCGCAGGATAGGAATAAACATCCAACGTCCGAAGAAGTTGCCAATTTATGTAAAAAAAAAGCGAATTTTTTCTTTCCGACTCCAGGTTGTCCGATGAAAATAACTGGTTCATGAGTCCTGGAGGCGGCGTACACGCGGGCAATGAGATCTTGGACGGGTTGAGAATCTCCATCCAAGCCCATGTTGAGGCGCAATTCTTCTACGAACAGGGGAACGTTGAGCTGTAGTCTACTGAAGTCGGAAACACCACCCATGTTTCGCGCCCCAATGCGGGGTGGTCTGGTTTTTTGTCGTGCATTGCCATTTGTATATGCCATGATCTAACTGTCGGGTGAATACGGATTACGCATCAAGCAAAAAATGCATAAACCAGCACGTTCAAGAACAGATATTTAAGTGTCGGATAAACACTTAAACAATTCAAACTGCAACAATTTAGTAACGTTTTCAATCTTTTTGCGAACTTCGTGAGCGGGCAGGATAATAGACCTCCTGCAAAAGTTTATTTTAGGCCATTTTTCGCCGCATGAATTGCGGGATACAGAACTGAGATTTTGACTTTCGCCGGAGGTCCAATAACAATAATGACAGTCATCCCCAGGAAATTCAAAAAAAGCTGAAAATTTTTCTTCCGGCGTTTTTTTTTTTTTTTACAAACCGAGATACTTTTAGTATAGAGCCCTAAAATTGTAAATAACAATTAAATGTTTACGAATCAACGAGTAATACATGTAAATATGGCCGATAGGGCCGACTTTTTAAGCTGGGCGAGAATTCCAAATGGAAACGGCAGGCCATCCGATCCATGGCTTCTTTTGGAAATTACCACCAATACCGGCGGCCAAAGCAAATCGTCTCTGTATCTAGTGCGGTTTGTTGCCAGCGGCGGAACGGGCGTCCCTTTTGTTGGCGAGTCGCTTAATGGCACTAGGATTATTCCAAGCGGGGATCCCGGCCGGTTGGCTGTGGAATGGATGCTGCACCACAGGTACACCGATCCCGCCTTGGGCCGCGCCTTGGACCTCATGGAACCTGGAAAGCTTGCTTTTTACGGCAAAGGCGGAAATGTCGTTTCACTTGGAGCGGTCGGTAGCCAGCTCGGAGAAATTACGCACGTTTGCCTTTGCAATTCTAACGACGGTAAAACGTCAACTTTTGCCGTTACCGATTTGGAATGTCTTAAAAAAGCTGTACACGCACGCTCCGGAGGAAACAAGGTGACATTCGCCTTTCTGAAAGGGGATTCGCCGGAGATTTCCAATTCGGAAATTCCGGCGCGGGAAGGTACCCGGCAAAAGTTCCTCCAGGCGCTCACCGGATCCTTTTTTACAACGGGGATTAGCGCCCTCGTGACGATGCTTAGCATTATCCTGTCAACTATCATAAACGGCAATCCAATCTCCCTTGTCGTCATTTTCACGTCCGTGATTACGTTTTTAATTTTCACGGCCCTTGGTGTGTTTGTTTACACCCGCGTGTAGGTAATTGACGTTGTGGTCCAGATGTAATTTGTCACCGGGACCTTGGGTCGCGCACAAAATGCGCGACATTTTCAATTAAGTATTCAGAATACGTGTGTGATTTGCCGGTTGTTGTCCATTGTTCTGTTGTTCGCAAAATTGGGATGTGTCACATTTGCCGTGGAGCATTTTCTCTGGGGAGATGCGGCCCTGGCGCGAAAAATTTATTCCCAACCAGCCTCCAGGGGCGGAGCAGGCATCGTGGACGTGGATTCCGATCTTTTTCCGCGGGAGGTGACCCACCAACAATTATCCCGCGCAACGGATCAGGCGTGGGGAATTGAAGTCCGCGAAGTTGCACATCTAGAGGATTCGCCGGCGCCGGAAGTCGTCCCCACTCGATTGGAGGCGAAATTGAATTCTATTATCATTCCGAAAATTGCCTTTCAAAACGTACCCGCGCGCCACGCCATCGACACATTGGTGGATTTGGCGGAGAAACTTGATACGGAGGAGGACGAAATCGGCCGTGGCATTAACGTCATTTTTCTCGATGAGCCCCCGGAAGCGGTGCGCATTAATTTGGCCCTCCGCCAGGTTTCGCTGGGTAAAATAATCGGACACGTGGCGCAAATAATCGGCTATGAATTCGACATCGAAGAAGACGTAATTGTCTTGAGCTCGGCGGAAAAGAATCGCACCCGGCTGCGCACGCAATTTTTCCCCATCTCCCGGGCCGCCGTGGCGCATTTGACCAACTTGCGCACAAAAGCGGATTCCAAGGACGTTGGAAATCCGGAGCAAATCAAGCGGGAGGAGGAACTACTGCGTTCGTTTTTACAAAACGCGGGCATTGATTTTACCATTTCCGGTGGTGCGACCCTCGCCTTTGACGGCCGACAGCTGATTGTAACCCAGACGCCACGTAATCTCCGGCGCATTCAGCAAATCTTGTCCCGTTACGCGAAAATCAAACAGGTGGAAATTGAAACCAAATTCATCGAGGTTCAGGACGGGCTTTTGGAGGAATTGCAGTTCCAATTGGCGCTTGGAAATTCCCACGTGTCCGCGCAAACGGGAGATTCCACGCGTAATCTGGCACAGGCATTTGCCCCGTCGAGCGGGACCTCAAGTGGTGGGAAAATTACTGACGGCACGCATGAGATAGCCATTCCGAATCAGGCGCCCATTTTGCCGAGTTTGGCTAATCTGGGTCAGAGCGTGGTCCCCCTTGCGGAGGTGTTTGGAGTTATAAAGGGTTCGCAAATTCACAGCGTCATACACGCCCTGGAGCAGCACACCGGGTCCGATTTGATGAGTGCGCCAAAGGTGACCGTCCTATCGGGAAAGACCGCGGAGATCGTTGTTGCCCAGGAAATGCGCTATCCGGAGGCGTACGACGAAATTCAATCCGCCGTTGGCATCGGCTCATCCCTCGGTTCCACATCATCCGCCGGAGTTACCATCACCGCCGGGACCCCGCGAAATTTTAAAACCCGCAACGTGGGCGTGGAAATGACCGTTACGCCATTCGTTGAGGACGATGACAAGATTACACTTCAATTGGAACCGACCGTGACGGAGTTTGAGCGCTTTGTGGAATACGGCGGCGTGAGCGTGGCCGTTGCCGGCAGCACGACGGTGACCATTCCATCGGGATTTTATCAGCCCGTTTTCACCACGCGCAGAATTCGCACGGAGTTAACCATCGAAAATGGCTCAACCGTGGTAATGGGTGGATTAACCCGAGAAGAGGTAAAGCAGGTTCGCGATAAGGTGCCACTGCTCGGGGACATACCGCTGCTGGGTAGATTGTTCCGCTCCCGTGGAAATGTTTCCCAGAAGCGAAATTTGCTCATCTTTGTCACCGCGCGGCTCGTGGACCCGCAGGGATCCGGTGGCGTTGAAGGTGAAGTCATTTCCCCGACTCCGGCGAAAAACCACCGCCGTTGCCGTTGAACTCGCAAATAACCACTTTGGACTGAGTTGATTGCGAAAGATTTGGCTTGGTTTATTTGTTGTCAAAAAATAAGTTTTTTCGCGCATATTTCCACTCGGTGGTTCACATTTCAGGGCGTGGATGTTAGTTTTAGAGGTGGAGGCGTTGTTGCGATTATAGATGGAGAGTGGAGCTACGAGAAGATCGTGCGTACTCTGAGCAATGTAGAGTGCGGCGTGCACGCGATGGAAATGATTCGGTCTATGAAAGGCATGGAATGCGAAATAACGTTGGAAGCTCTTGCGATACATATTACGTGCACGTTGCTAAAAGGCAACGAATGGGTAGTTTTTCTTGCGAGTATGTACCAGAATCCGGTGTATAGGCAATATAGAGATGTCCTGGATGCGATTGCTAGAATTTCTAGGGATGTGGTACGGAGAGAAGCGCCACATGTGACTGCGGTGAAGGCTGCGTTGTGCGAGGAGGAGAAGAGCCGAATTATTGCCAGAAGGGCGCAGGAAACGGCCAGGGATAGGAAAGAGCGAATGGCGCTTATGGGGGTATTTGGAGGCGGTGTTGGCCTTTGTTACGCTGGCTATGGTGCTGCAATAGGGTCGCTTGCCGGTCCTGTCGGTACGGCTGTCGGCGCCGGAGTGGGTGGCGTCATCGGGGTGACGGCTGGGCTTATTTTTGGCGCCAATAAGACATAGAACGCGGAGTGTGTGGCGTGTGATGTATGCTTGACAAATTGAAGGAGAATGTTATGTATGCGCGCATGTTAGCTGATGGAGTGTCGCGCTCTAGTGGTTTAGTGAAGCGAGTTGTTTCGGGATCGGAGGTGTGCGCGCCCGTGCGTGAGCCTACAGCGCCGCCGGGTTTGACTGTCCGTGGAGGCTCTGGGAAAGGGTGCTGGTTCGTATGGCAATACGTGCGGGCGTGTTTACGTGATGGCTTAGCATTTTTCGCATCGGTGTGGCGTGGATTTGGTGTGTTGTCTTCATTGTTTTTTGCGGAAGGAGTTCGCGGACAGGGCTGCGTCAGATGTGCGGAGTCTGCGCGTGGTGAGCCTTCGGCTGATTTCGACCAGCATCCTAAAGGAAATGCTTTGGATCTGATGCTTAGAAGTTTTCTTGGACGTAGCGAGTGGGAAAGGATATGTGCCATTTTTGGTTCAGAGTTGCAATTAGGCGGCTGTGTTGATCGTCTTGCGATATTGCGTGCGTTATATGCGCTTGAGCCGGATCGTCGAGAACAGGTTGTACGCGCTACTGTTGAACGCTGTTGCCGTGAGGATCCTTCGAAACATAGCAAGGGCAGCGGTTTGGGTTTGTTTGTTGCCTCTATGTTTCAAGTGGATGGTGTTGAGCAATATAAGGATATTATCTTTGAACTTTCATCCCAGCAACGCGTGTGTTACGAAGCAAATAAAGACAAGTTCATTGCTGAATGCAATGCCAAATCGTGCGTGCTGTCCGAGGCGGAACAGGATTTGGCTAACGCCATGGAGGAAGCGCGTTTGGCATCAGCTCGTCCCTCGGCTCCACCTCCTCCGCTGGAGTTACCATCACCGCCGGGACTCCACGGAATTTTAAAACCCGAAATGTCGGCGCGGAAATGACTGTTACCCCTTTCGTGGGGGATGACGATAAAATTACGCTCCAACTGGAACCGACGGTGACGGAGTTTGAGCGCTTTGTAGAATACGGCGGCGTGAGCGTGGCTGTCGCCGGTAGCACGACGGTGACCATTCCATCGGGATTTTATCAGCCGGTTTTCACCACGCGCAGGATCCGCACGGAGTTAACCATCGAAAACGGCTCAACCGTGGTAATGGGTGGATTAACCCGTGAGGAGGTGAAGCAAGTTCGCGATAAGGTGCCGCTGCTCGGGGACATACCGCTGCTGGGTAGATTATTCCGCTCCCGTGGAAATGTTTCTCAAAAGCGAAATTTGCTCATCTTCGTCACCGCGCGGCTCGTGGACCCGCAAGGAGCCGGTGGCGTTGAAGGTGAGGTTGTTTCCCTGGCTCCGGCGAAAAACCATCGCCGTTGCCGTTAAATTCAAAGGAGCGACCCGTTGCGCCCGGTAGGCCGCACCAATTTGATGTCGTTGTGGTCGATATCGCCCGATCGAATTCCGTCATCCATGGCACTGATGTTTATTTGCACGGAGTTCGCAGGAGCGCCGGTGGGGTTCCTGGGAGAACCGATCTTCGAGTTTGTGGGACTAAATATTCAGGGTGTTCAAAATTTAAAATTTTCGCCCAAATAAAATTTCCGGCTGAGTGGATTTTCTGTCAAGGAGTCACTGTCCCCCTCTACGAGGACCTTCCCGTCGTAGATTAAATAGGCGCGGTCAACGATGGTGAGCATTTCGCGCACGTTATGGTCAGTGATGAGAATTCCCATGTCCCGGTCTCGGAGTCGGCTGATTATTTGCTGAATCTCCTGCACATTAATGGGGTCCACACCGCTAAAGGGCTCGTCGAAGAGTAAAAATTTTGGTTCGCAAAGAAGTGTGCGAGCAATTTCCAGGCGCCGTCGCTCGCCACCGCTGAGTGTGGTAGCCGGTTGCTTTAGTAGGGGTGCCAGTTTTAATTCTTCGATGACATGGTCCATGCGGCAAATCCGTTCTGTATGCGAAATTTTTAAAATTTCAGCAATGGCACGAAGGTTATCACGCACCGTTAAATTGCGAAAAATGGATGCTTCCTGTGGTAGGTAACCGATTCCCGCCCGTGCGCGCCCGTGCACCGGTATCCGAGACAGATCGATTTCATCGAGAAAGATCTGCCCATCGGAGACGGGGACGAGCCCAACCATCATGTGGAAGGTGGTCGTTTTTCCCGCGCCATTCGGACCCAGGAGTCCCACTACTTCGCCGGAGTTGACGGCCAACGAAATCTCGCAAACCACCCTTTTTTTATCGTAGCATTTGCAAAGCTTTTCCGCACGCAGACACGACATCATTTTCCTCCAATGGCCGCTGAAATCGTCACTGCAGGCGAGACATGGTACAACTTTTAAATGATGTTAGTTTGAAAATTTTGCTGCCGTGGATTTTTGCCGGAACGGCGTGTGCGGAAAAATCTTCACAAAATCGATCAAATTCTCGGGCGCGCAGTTATCCTATCTGACTTGCAAAATATTCCTGGATTTAGTACAAGCATGCCAATGACAATTGTTGCCTGTGCCGCGCTCTAAGACTGAAAGCGCGAAAAGCTATCGCCGGTAACTTTTGTCATCAATCGCTGTACCCATGCGCCCTCGGAGAAAATTTTCCACTTCTTCAATGTCGTGGCGGTTGCCGTTTGTTAGGAGAAATGAACTTTCCCTGGCCCATCGGTTGCGCGGAAAATATGCTGAAAATACGGAAGCGCCTGCGGGGAAAATTTTCCCGATGCGGCAATGGGCGAATTCAACATTATTTGAATTTTTGCGAGGCTCTTTTCGGCCCCAACCCACTAAAATGTCCAAAATTTTTGTAACAACGGTTGATGTGTCGGACGTAAACCTGCGGGTTCTCATGCGATGAAAAAAATCCGCGACAAAACTAATCCGGCAACGGCAAACAGGACTGCCAGAATTTCAAAGCGCACAACAATTTGTGGTTCCTTCCATCCAGCGATTTCAAAGTGGTGATGCAACGGTGCCATGCGGAAAATTCGCCGGCCATGGGTGAACTTAAAAAAGTAAATCTGCAAAATAACAGATACCGCCTCGAGGACGAAAACCCCGCCGACAACGGCCAATATGAACGGCTGCAGAATGAGAAAGGCGACGATCCCCAGGAGTCCACCAACGGCCAAAGAACCTGTGTCGCCCATGAAAATTCGCGCCGGATGGGCGTTGTACCACAAAAACGCGAGCAATGCACCGGAAAGCGCGGAGAGGACGACCGTCAGCGGTTGCGGATCGATTGGCAGGCGACTGGGATGTGTGCCGCCGGCCGCGATGACCACTATGAAAGTAACGGCAGCAATGATACTGCACACTGCTGCCAATCCATCTATCCCGTCGGTGAGATTAACCGCGTTACTTGATCCGGAAAGAACGAGGAACAGAAACCCAAAAAGCGCCACCGTTGGCATGTTTACCCAAAGTGGGGCACGCATCAGCGGAAACCAGAGCTCATGCAAGCGACCGTAGTAATCCGGCGCATTCCAAGCGACCACAGTAAGCACACCTCCACAAACAAGGGCCTGGAATAAAAATTTTGTCCGCTTTGAAAATCCCCGGCTGTCTCGTAGAAGAATTTTGCACATATCATCGCAGAATCCCAAAATAGCAAAACTCCAAAACACACCCAGGCTCGTCCACAGCAGGAGATTATGTTCCGCAAAGATAATGGCGAAAATGGTGGTGCAAATGACGAATACAACCCCGCCAAACGTTGGTGTGTGTTCCTTAGCGGCGTGAAGGTCAGCCAGAGTCCGCACCTCAGATTTCGGGCGAAATACCTGCTCCAGCTTACGGGAACGCATCCACCGGATGAAGGGCCCCGTGGCCAAAATCCCCGAAAAAAATGCGCAAAAAAAAGCCGCAAACATTGGCCGAAAGTCCACTAGAATTAATTTTCTACCCGACACACTCTTTAAAGACAAGCAATGAGTCCGAATGTGGCGTGTTTTCGCGGATTCAGCACTCGGAGCTTCCCGGCGGAAATTTCGCCGACTGCGAAAACTGCGTCCATAGATCCGGTCGCCGCTGCCGGGTGCGGAGCATGCGCTGTTCCCGGCGCCACCGGGCGATTTTTTCGTGATGGCCGCTGAGCAAAACCTCCGGAACGGGCGTACCCTCAAAAACCTCCGGCCGCGTATACTGAGGAAAGGCGAGCAAGCCATCGCTAAAACTGTCCTGCTCCAGGGATTGCTCCGCGCCGAGAACGCCCGGCACGTACCGAGCTACCGCGTCAAGCACCACCGCAGCGGCAAGAATTCCATTTGTTAGCACATAGTCTCCGATGGAAATCTCCCGGTCCACATACTTTTCCCGGATGCGCTCGTCAATGCCCTCATAATGGCCGCACAGGAGAATAAGATGCTTATCCTTGGATAGTTCCCGCGCGACCGCCGATGAAAAGAGCTCTCCGTCCGGGCAAAGGTAAATGACGGAGGATTCCGGCGTTTTTAAGTCTTTCAGCGCCCGCGCCAGGGGTTCCGGCTTGAGGACCATGCCCGCACCACCCCCGAAGGGACGGTCATCGGCGACGGCGTGGCAATCCATGGTCCACTCACGAATGGACCGGGACGTAACTCGCAAAATCCCCCTCCTGAGGGCACGGGCAAGCATGCTTTCCGCAACAAACCCGGAAAGCATATTTGGAAATAGGGATAAAACATCAACGGCCAGCGCGCACCCCGCGTCCATCGAAAGGGGCCAAAGAAATTTAAGCAACGGAGCGGCGGCGAGCCTTGGAAATCAGTGCCCGCACCGTATCCGTTGGCTGTGCGCCGACGCTAACCCAATAGTCGGCTCGGCCCAAATTGAGCACCAACTCCTGTTCCTGTCCCCGCGGGCTCGGGTTATAATTTCCGAGATTTTCAATGAACCGGCCATCCCTCCGCGAGCTCGATTCCGCAACTACCACGCGATAGAGCGGCCGATGCGCCCTTCCCTGTCTCTGTAAACGAATTTTTACCGCCATGTTTTTCTATTTTGGCCCAATGCATAGAAGCGCGCCCACCTTGTCAAGCACCTTTGCCCAGTTTGCCATTGCCATGGGCCATATGCGTATTAAAAATTAGCCTAATGGCACCGGGTTTTAAAACACAGCGGCGGGAGGCTTTAATTCAGGTTATCCGTGCCTTTCGCGGGCAAAACTTTCCCGCGGAGATCGAAAAAATTTCCCAGAAACTCCCACTGGAGGGGGAAAAAAGCTACCCAGCACCAGATGATGTCCGCCGGGCGCTGATTGCTTCGGCGCTTGGATTTGCCGCCGATGGGGACAGAATTGACCCGGCCCAGCTGGCCCAAATGGCATTGGAGCGCACCCAAGTGGAAATGCCGCCCCTAACCACCCTGCCCTGCGCTTGCAACGGTTGCGGCGGTGGACAAATTCGAGTAACGGACCTCTGCCAGAACTGCGCCCTAAAGCCCTGCATCCAATCCTGTAAATTTGATTCCATCCACAACGACGGCGCCCGGACGACCATCGACGGCGCGAAGTGCAAAAAATGTTCCGCCTGCCTGCGCGCTTGCCCCTATGGAGCCATCGCCAAAACCGTCATGCCCTGCGAAAATGTCTGTCCGGTGGGAGCGATATCCCGGGATGCCAACGGCCGGGCGACCATTGATTTTGCCAAGTGTATTTGTTGCGGCAAGTGCATTTCCGCCTGTCCCTTCGAGGCCATTCAACCGCGCAGCCAAATCATCGACGTCCTCAAGGCCATTGGAAGCGGCCAACGGGTAATCGCCCTGCTCGCTCCATCCCTTTGGGGGCACTTTAAGAATACCACGGAGCAAATCCGCGGCGCATTTAAAAAAGTTGGATTCTTTGACGCCGTTGAAGTTGCCATTGGTGCTGAAATAACGTCCGTCAAAGAGGCGGAGGAATTGCACGAGCGGCTGGAATCGGGGGCAAAATTTATGACCAGCTCCTGCTGCGCCGCCTATAACAATCTGGTTGAACAACATATGCCGGAAATCAAACCCTACGTTTCCACCACCGGAACCCCCATGCTTTACATCGCTGAAAAGTTGCGCGGAGAATATCCGGATTCGGTGCTTGTTTTTGTAAGTCCTTGTCTGGCGAAATATAGGGAAAGCCACGCCGATAAAAATGTTTCATTCGTGCTCAACTATGGCGAAATCGATGCCCTGTTCGATGCCCTGGAAATCGACCTATCCGCCTGCGAGGGAGAAAAATTTTCCCACGAAACCGCGAGGGAGGCCCGGGAATTTGGCTTCAGCGGCGGCGTCTCCGGTGCGATGAAAGCGGTGGCGAAGGGCAAACTGGATAGGGTTAAATTTGTTCCCATCAACGGCTTAGACCAGGATACCATCAAAGAGCTTCGCGGCTATGCCAAATCCGGGGAATGTGACCGGGGAAACATGATTGAGGTCATGTGCTGCCCCGGCGGGTGCGTGGGCGGAGGACTCACCATCTGCCCGGCGGCCCAGGCCCAGCGGCAATTGAAGAGCCACGCGGCGCCGGCAAAGTCATTGGCCGACGACGCCTAGCCGGCAAATCCAACGTTCTCGAAGTGAACAATTTTGTCGGCGCGGTTGGTAAATTTGGGGGTTAGGACCTCGATGACATCCAGCCGGTAGGTTTGGGCATCCCGTGCGTGCGTTTCTAAGAAGGCGTTGCGGGCGCGGCAAAGGGCTTGCTTTTTGCGAGGCGTCCGCGCGGCCCCGTAACCGCCGATCCTATCGGCGAGGGAGCGGGTTTTGACTTCCACAAACACCAATACGCCGTCATCATCCTTGGCTACAATATCGATTTCGTCGTGGCCGGACCGCCAGTTGCGAGCGAGCACATCGTAGCGCTTTCTTTGCAAAAAGCGCATTGCGACTCCTTCGCCCCACCTACCGCGATCCTGTGTTATCATTTGAACGGTATCCACATTTATAGTAAGGGTGTCAAGCGCGATGTGCATTTTATTTTGCACCGAATGCAATTTGTCCAAAATACCAATTTTTACAACCGGAAATTGCCGGCAAGAACAATTGACAAAGCATTCCACGTGGGTACAATTAAGATGTGTCGCGTGATTGTCCGCATCGGGCTGGATTTACACTAATCGAACTCCTCGGAGTTGTTGCCATTATTGGGGTACTCCTTGGCACCATTTTCCCGGCAATTTCCTCCGCCATCCGGTCTTCCAAGCGGCATCGATCCAAATGGCAGTTCGTCGAGATAAAATCAGCCCTGGACAGCTATTACTTGCACTACGGGTGCTATCCGGACTTTTTGCGCCGGTACGAGATACCCATTCCGTTAAATGACCATTGCGCGGTACTCATCGATTCCCTGCAGGGCGGTGACCCGTCCGAGCGCAACCCAAACGGCATGCGCTTCATGGAGTTTCCATCAAATTTTGTCAGCAAGCAAATCTTTACGGATCAATTTGGTAGCGATAAAATCTACATTATCCTGCGCCATCCGGAACGGCTTGAAATTCCAAGCCATTGCTTCCACGAAATGGTCCGCAAGGCTGTGCCAAAAAATGGACTGCGGGAGTCGATGGCCATATATTCAATCGGTCAGCGGCCGGGATTGGAGGTAACCAGCTGGTGAAGAAAACATTCCATTATCAGCGGGCATTTACGTTGCTCGAAGTTCTGGTAACCATCGCACTCATCGCCACCCTCAGCGGCATCGGCGTGCGCCTCCTGGGCCACGAATCTACCTTCAAGGCCTCCGTGAAAACGTTCCACGCCTATCTGCAAAGCGTAAGCGACCATGCCGCCGTCCGCGAAAACTGCCACCTGCTCGTGGGGAATTCCTCCCCCGGCGATAAACTTTTGCACGAATTCATGCTTGTGGAGTGGGATGCGGCTAGAGGTCCGGTGTTCCTCCGCGAATATTTTTTCCGCCTCGGTCATGGAGAATTCCTCGTTCCGCCGGGAGCCTCCGCGCCGTGCAGTGACTTTCAAACAACTCCGCTCCCCGAAGGAATTCAGGGCCACTGGATGTCCATTGCCGTTGGAAGGAAATCCGCTCAATTTGTATTGGCTTTTCGCTCGGCGCGGCAAACTTCCCACGCCATACTACAAATTCAAGAAAATGGCACGGTTACGCTCCAGTAAGAACAAGGGATTTACGCTCATAGAAGTGAGTGTGTCATTGGCCATTCTCTTGCCGGCTATTCTGCTGCTAACGGCATTTTTGACCCAATGGGAAAACCGCATTTCCCGCGCCTCTTTTTCTACTGAATTTCCATTCCTCATTTGTGCCATCGAAAACTATCTGCGCGAGTCTGTGGCGGCCGACCTGCCACCTAAAATAAGCATACGCCACGGACATGATGGTAAAATTGAAGTTTTCCCGGCAAACGTTGGGCCCGTGGACATTTCCATCACCCCATTGGCCGACCTGTCCGCTGTCCAATGCGATACCTCCTGGCACAAGAGGCAGTTCAGCTTCATTTGCCCTCGGAATTAAGACCCTTCCGCAAGTTGCCTGTAAATGAGAAAGTTTTGTCAACAAACGGAAGCTAAATGTCCAGGTTCACTACGTTTAGGGCGTTGTCCTCGATGAAGTTGCGGCGGATTTCCACGTCCTCTCCCATGAGCATGGAGAAGGTGGCCTCGGCGAGGGCCGCGTCGGCGATGGTCACCCGAAGCAAGTTCCTTCGCTCCGGATCCATGGTGGTTTCAAAGAGTTGGGATGGATTCATTTCACCAAGTCCCTTGTAGCGCTGGATGGTCAATCCCTTGCGGCCGATGGTTCGTAGCGCATCGGGAAGTTGCAAAATGGAATGTAAAAAAAGCGCGGATTTTTGCGATTCCCCCCGTTCGCCAAGGGCGTAACACGGACTCTCCGCCGGTGAAAAGGCATCGATGGCGAAACCTTTTTCGCGCATGTGGCAGAGCAGTTGGCACAGCTGACCGGATTCCAAAATTTCGTGCACCAGGATGCGCTCCCGCAGCACCACGCCGTCCACCTCCCGCTCCCGTTGGATGATTCCATCGGCAACTCCATCAACGATTTGGTGCTTTGCGTAAAACGCGGCGCGAGCGTCGTCATCGTCGAGAAATTCATGGGTCTCCGTATTGCCGACGCGCATTTTAGACACGTACTTGGGCAATTCGTAATCTCCGCGGCGCCGGTCCAGATAACGTGCCAGGTCGCACCCGTGGGCACGCAAGCTCTTCCCGAGGGTTTCAATCTTTTCAATGATTTCCACAAGATCGGTTAATTGTTCCGCGGAAAAAACATACCCGTCCTCCAGCCGGGTGAGGGCAACGTCCTCCAGCCCAAGCTCGATGAGAATGCGATTCATTTCGCCATCATCCTGCACGTAACGCTCCTTCCGCTTGCGCTTGATTTTGTAAAGCGGCGGCTGGGCGATGTAGACGTACCCTTCCTCGATCAACCCGCGCATCTGGCGGAAGAAAAACGTGAGCAAAAGCGTGCGAATGTGCGCCCCGTCCACGTCCGCATCGGTCATGATGATTACCTTGTGGTAGCGGCAGCGGGAAATGTCAAAACCGCCGCCGTCATCGCTCGTGCCGATTCCGGTCCCGCACGCGGTAATCATGGCGCGAATCTCCGCGTTGGTCAGCACCTTATCAAGCCGCGCCTTTTCCACATTAAGCACCTTGCCGCGCAAGGGGAGAATGGCCTGGGTTTGCCGATTACGCCCCTGCTTGGCGGATCCGCCCGCCGAATCCCCCTCGACGATAAACATTTCGCAAACGGACGGGTCTTTTTCGGAGCAATCCGCCAACTTACCCGGCAAGCCACCGCCGCCGAGGGCACTCTTGCGCACCGTTTCCCGGGCCCGTCGAGCCGCCTCCCGCGCCCGCGCCGCATTGAGGCATTTTTCGATAATCTTCTTCCCAAGACCGGCGGTTGTTTCCAACGCGTATTTGAGCGAATCGCCGACGATTTTTTGAACGATTCCATCCACCTCGCCGTTGGATAATTTCGTTTTAGTCTGCCCCTCAAAGCGTGGCTCGGGAACCTTCACCGAAATAATTGCCGTAAGCCCTTCACGGACGTCATCGCCAGTGATGGCCGGGTCCTTGTCCTTGATGAGGTTATTCTGCTTGGCATAGGCGTTGAGCACCCGGGTGAGGGCCGTGCGAAATCCGGACAGGTGAGTCCCGCCTTCGATGTTAAAAATGGAATTGGCGTAGGCATAAACCTGTTCGTTGTAGGAATCGTTGTATTGTATGGCCACGTCCACGGCGGTTTTTAGCTCCGGACGCGCGGGATCGGCGCTGGCATCGCCGGAAAGCATAATGGGCGGCGCGTGGAGGACATTTTTATTGGCGTTTAGGTAGGTAACGTATTCGCTGATGCCGTTTTCAAAGAGGAACGTTTCGTTTTTATTCGTCCGCTCGTCACCGAGTCGAATGCGTATGCCCGGGTTTAGGAAGGCGAGTTCCCGGAGGCGCTTGGCGAGGATCTCGTAGCGGAATTCCCGGGTGGTGAGAAAGATTTCTGGGTCTGGCAAAAACGTGATGCGTGTCCCCGTTGATTGAGCCTCGCCAACGATCTTCATTTTCTCCGCCACTTTTCCGCGGATGAACTCCATGCGGTAGACTCTTCCATCCCGCCGCACCTCGGCTTCGAAGCGCTCAGAAACCGCATTGACGCACTTCGCTCCCACGCCGTGCAATCCGCCGGACACCTGGTAAGCGCCCTTGCCAAACTTTCCACCGGCGTGCAGGTTGGTCAAAACCAACTCCAGCGCGGGAATTTGATACTTCGGGTGTACATCCACGGGAATGCCCCGGCCGTCATCCTCGATGGAGCAGGCGCCATTGGCGTGGACTATCACTCCGATATTCCGACAATACCCAGCCAACGCTTCATCGATGCAGTTGTCGACGATCTCAAAAACGCAGTGGTGCAGGCCCCGCTCATTGGTGTCGCCGATGTACATGTCCGGCCGCTTGCGGACACCCTCCAGGCCTTCGAGTTTCTGAATTTTATCCGCGGTGTAATCCAAGCCGTCAGTTTTCTCCGGGTTATCGTTCATCGAAATAGCAATGACCATGCTTTATCAAGTCGTGGCATCCGCGGTCAAGCCAAGTTGTTTTGGTAGCTGGCGAGCGACACCTACTGCTTCGCGCAAAATTTCATCCCAATCTCCCCAGTCTCCACCATTTGGCCAATCAAGCTGTCGCGGGAGCTTACCAAATGTCACACG